>NZ_JADBSZ010000176.1:0-43228 GCF_020246425.1 Microcystis sp. M079S1 | reverse complement strand
CCCTTATAGAAACAGACATTACCGCAATTTTTGTCAATTGTTTGCGATCTGGAGCGAACTAATCAATTAAATCTCTTGCCAGATAAGGATTTAGTCGATTTATGCCCCCATATCGAACCATACCAAGTAACGAAGAGCCAAAAATGAGAAAAATAGGCATAAAATTGCATAAAATCCTTAGATAGAGCATTTAATTGATTAATGCTCATTCTTAATTCTCCTGACTACTGACTACTGGCTACTGACTCCTCACCTAAGGTCAGATTTTTGATTTTTACAAGAGGTCTAATTACTGACCCGATTCGATCGCTCCTTCGGCCTCATGGACAATTGCCCTCAATCGATCTAAAGTTTTCTGGTCCACCTGGGTCCATAATCCCCGTTGTTGAGCTTCTAATAATCTTTCGGCCATATCTCGCAATGCCCAGGGGTTTTTCTCCTGAATAAATTGTTGTACCTTGTCGTCAAATAAATAAGCTTCGGCTACTCCCTGATAAATAAAATCCTCCACTAGGTGAGTAGTGGCAGAGTAGGCAAAAATATAATCTACGGTCGCGGCCATCTCGAAAGCGCCTTTATAGCCGTGTCGCATCACTCCCGCTATCCATTTGGGATTAACCACTCGCGAGCGGTAAACGCGGCGAATTTCTTCCTCTAGGGTTCTGATGCGGGGATTTTCCGGACGGGAATGATCACCAAAATAGGTGACGGGATTTTTGCCGGTTAAAGCCCGGACACTGGCAGTTAAGCCGCCTTGAAATTGATAGTAGTCATCGGAGTCGAAAATATCGTGTTCCCGATTGTCCTGATTGTGCAGCACTATCTCTAATTCTTGCAGTCTATTTCTCAATACTTCCGGTAAAGAATGGGCAGTTCCTTGACTATCATAGGCATAACAACTCCAGTTAATATAAGCATTAGCTAAGTCTTGATCATTTTGCCAGTTTTGTGACTCGATTAACCCCTGTAAACCGGCCCCGTAAGCACCAGGTTTGCAGCCAAAGATTCTGGCAGTAGCTCTCAGTTTCGCCTCTTTTTCTCCTAAGCCCTGACTTAGCCAAAACTCCCTCTCTGTCTTCACTTTCGCCGCTAAAGGATTAATTTTTTCCTCTTCCTCTTGACAAGCTACCGCATTTATGCAAGAATTAAGAAGATGTAGTATGCTGGGGAAACTGTCCCTAAAAAAGCCCGATACCCGAACAGTCACATCAATGCGAGGACGGCCTAAGCTAGACGGGGTAAGGATTTCAAACCCGACTACCCGACGGAAAAAACCATCCCAAAGGGGACGAATTCCCAGTAAAGCCATGGCTTCGGCCACATCTTCGCCACTATTTCTCATCGTCGAAGTTCCCCAGATAGAAATCGCCAAAGTGCGGGGATATTCGCCATTTTCTTGGGTATAACGTTCAATTAGTGCCTCTGCAGCCTTTCTTCCCACTTCCCACGCGGTTTCTGTGGGGATTGCGCGGGTATCGACAGAATAGAAATTTCTGCCGGTGGGGAGAACATCGGGACGGCCGCGGGTAGGAGCGCCAGAAGCGCCACTGGGGACGTATTGGCCAGTGAGACCTTTTAAGAGATAGGTAAGTTCATCGGGGGTTTGTTTTAAAGCAGGAATTAACTGATTTTCTAGCCAAACCAATTCTTTTGCCGTATTTTCGCCTAGAGGTTCAATTTTCTGGCTAATTAAATCCTGAGCGAGACTTTCCAGATAGGTAGTAGTATCGTTATATTCCGTCAGGGGGTCGCAGTCGAGATGGAGGTCAAGGGCGATCGAACGGGTTAAACCGGGGCGGTCAGGACTAGGAGAACGAGCGATCGATTGGATTAAATCAATTAACTGCTGACCCTGGGGACATTGACCGAAGATATGTAAACCGTCGCGGATTTGTGCTTCCTTGAGTTCACAGAGATAACCATCCACGAGGGTGAGAAATTGACTAAAGGAGGCGCTGGTCGCAACGCGCTCGCTACGCGAGATCGTGCCTAGCTCTCGATCGAGATTAGTTTTCGCCACCAGATCGTTAATCCGCTCGCGAATCAGAGCTAAACGAGAAGGATCAAGAGATTCTGCTTGATAATATTCATCGATGAGGGACTCTAACTTTTCCCAATCCCCATACAATTCCGCTCGCGTCATCGGGGGAGTGAGATGGTCGATGATAACAGCTTGGGAACGTCTTTTAGCGCTGGAACCTTCCCCGGGGTCATTGACAATAAAAGGATAAAAATTCGGCAGCGACGAGAAAGCGATTTCGGGATAACAATGGGGAGAAAGAGCGAGACTCTTCCCGGGTAGCCATTCTAAATTGCCGTGTTTACCGAGATTAATCACAGCAGTGACTTGGAATTCCTGTCGTAACCAATGGTAAAAAGCGAGATAGCTGTGGGTAGGTTCCAGGTCGGGGGAATGATAATTAAGAGTCGGGTCAAGGTCATAACCGCGAGAAGGTTGAATACCGATAAAGACATTACCTAACTGGATGCCGGGGATAGGAAAATCCTTGTCTGGATATCCCCAACGGTCAAGCAGAGCGCTTTGATTATCGGGGGGAAGGGAGGAGAAATAATCTAGATATGCTGACCGGGAGAGAGATTGATAGATAGGTTTTAATTCCCTTGTCTCCAAGTCATTAGTGATACCGGAAATAAGCAATCGCATTAATTCGTCGCTATGGTCGGGGAGGTCGGTGAGGGTATAACCTTGGGTTTGTAATGCGCGAAGAATTTCCAGACCACTAGCGGGGGTATCTAAACCGACTCCGTTAGCGATACGACCATCCTTATTGGGATAGTTGGGGAAAATGAGGGCAATTTTTTTCTGGGAGTTGGGAAGGGAGGAGAGTTGACAATAGTTTGCGGTTAAATCAGCGACAAAATCAACCCGGTGGGGGAGGGGTTGATAGATAACTATTTCCGTTTCTAGTTTGGGATGTCGGGTGAGGACAGATTTAAAGGAAATAGCGCGGGTGATAATTTTGCCATCCATTTCCGGTAAAGCGATATTCATGGCCACATCCCGGGGGGAAAGACCTTGATAACCCTGTTGATAAGCTTCTAAACTGCTGCTGCTGAGGATAACTTGGAAGATGGGTTTATTGAGGGACTGCCAGAAGTGATGATTTTGTTTGTCTTCCGGTCGTTGGATAGAGAAGCTAGTGGTGTCGAGAATTAGGTCTGGGGGATGGTGGGAAAAGAGGGTTAATAGTTCCTCTTGCACTTCAATTTCCCGCAGAGAGGAGAGAAAGATAGGGACAGTTTCCATATTTCTTTGGGTGAAAGCGCTGATTAAAGCATCGATAGCTTTGGTATTACCCGCGAGATAATGGGAACGATAGAAAAGTATCCAAGTCCGTGCTTGGGGTTGGGATAGGGTTGTCTGGGAATAGATTCCCAACCGAGGGACAACCCTAGGAGGAAAAGGGGGATAGTCGAGATGGAGACAGGTATGCGCGATAAATTTAGCAGCATTAATCCAGTTATCTATCCCTGCTTCCGTGAAATAGCACCATAACTGATTAACAGTAGTCAGGGAAGCAGTGGAATGACTCATCAACTCTAAATCCGGTTTATCCTCTCCCGGGAGGACAAATAAAGTCGCACCGGTGTCCTCGACAATTTCCTTAACTACTTCCAATCCGTAGGACCAACTCCCACGTCCCCCCAATAAGCGAAGAATAATCACTCTTGCTTGGGATAGTACCTTGTCCCCATAGTTATCGATACTGTATTGCTGCTGTAACTGCGATAAATTCAGGGCGCGAATTGCGGGAAAATTATCGGGTAGATGGTCGATAGCTGCCGCTAGAGTTTGAATATCGGTATCGGCCATGGTGAGGAGAACAATCGGGGCCGGATTTTGGTCAATAATAATCACCCCTTCGGTATCTGCTGTCCAACCACCCGCTTGGGGAGCAATTCGGTGCATAAGTTTTGAGAGTCAGGTTAAATAATGATTAGGTTTTGAGAATCAGGGTCTCGATCGAGGGATCATTCTTAGGTAGATAGAGATGATTATATCTGTCTGCGGCAATTTAAAGAACAGGCAATAGGGATTAGGGAATAGTAGGGGATAGGGATTAAGAAAACTTCACCAAAACCCAAACCCCCATCCCCTTACTGATGACTGGGGTGTGGGGAAGTGGGAAGTGGGAAGTGGGAAGTGGGAAGTGGGAAGTGGGAAGTGGGGGAATTTCAACTAAAACCCTAAAACCCCAAAACCCTAAAACCCTAAAACCCTAAAACCCCAAAACCCTATCATCCTAAAACCCTATCACCCTAAAACCCTAAAACCCCAAAACCCTATCACCCTATCACCCTATCACCCTATCTCCTCCTGCCTCCTGCCTCCTGCCTTCTGATAACTGATAACTGATAACTGATAACTGATAACTGATAACTGATAACTGATAACTGATAAATGAATGCTGCTCCCGCTTATGTTTGCTGTCAAGTGTTGTCATCTACTCACCTCGAACAAATTCGTTCTTGGTGGGGACAGTTGGCAATACAGGTGACAGCACCGAGGATTAGTCTAAGTGAAAGAGAGCTGCCCCTAAAGACGGGGGAAATCTATCAACTCTTGCTTTCCACTGACCTACAAGCTTTATTGTTAGCCAGTCCCCAAGGGCATAATTTTCAGTACGAAGTCCGCATTAGTTTTGAAGCGAACACGATTAAAAATTTTCTGCAAGGACTGGCTGTCAAGTCTCTCCACAACCCAAAAATTCAGCAGGGTTATCAAATTTTAAATCTGCCTCTATCCATTAATGTCAGCAGTTTTCAAAATAAAATTTTAGTCAAAATTCTCTCGATAATTTCTTCTCCGTCTGCTGATAGAGATTGTTCCCGCATCTTCTCCGTTTGTCAACCGGTAGAAGCTGCCCTATCCCAACAAATCCAACAGGAAAGATTATTAAACCAAGTCATCACCCAAATGCGTCAGAGTCTGGAGTTACCGGTGATTCTGGAAACCGTAGTCAGGGAAGCGCGAGAGTTTCTGCAAGTGGACCGATTGTTAATTTATCAATTTTTCCCCAGTACTGGTGAGGTAAAGGGAAAAATAACTTCCGAGTCGCGCATTTCTGACCAGATAAATTCGGTGTTAAATTTAACCCCCGAAGACGATTGTTTTTCCTATATTCCCCAATACAAAGAAAAGTACCGTCAAGGATTAATTCTGTCCGTAGATGATGTGGATGCTAACTATTCTTCTTCCTTCTGTTTGTCCGAATTTTTGCGACAACACCAAGTGCAATCAAAATTAATCGCCCCGATTGTGGTACAAGAAGAATTGTGGGGTTTATTAATTGCCCATCAATGTCAAGAAAAACGCCAATGGTTGCCGCAAGAAAAGAAATTTTTAGGTCAGATTGGTGAACATCTCGCCATCGCTATCTATCAAGCGCAATTATATTCTCAAGTACAGGAACAAAAAGATATTTTTGAACGCCGGGTAATAGAAAGAACCCAAGAATTACAAGATACTTTAATGGCTGCGGAAGCCGCTAACCTCTGCAAAAGTGAATTTTTAAATAATATTAGTCATGAGTTATTAACTCCCCTAACTTGTATTATCGGTTTGTCCAGTACCCTGCAAAAATGCTCGGCAGCCAATAATTTTTTACCCCCCGACAAACAAAAAAACTATCTAAAAGTTATTCAGGATAACGGCAATAAACTATTAGAATTAATCAATGACTTGCTTAATTTCTCGCAACTTTCGGCGGGGAAAGCTGTTTTAGATATTAAACAATTTTCGCTAAAATATCTCTGTAATCATGTTTTAGAAATCATTAAAACAGAGGCAGAAACTAAAGAAATTAATCTGATGTTAGAGATGAAAATCACCGAAAAAGAGCATTATTTTTACGCCGATTATGATCGAGTTCAGCAGATACTTTTATACTTGTTAAAAAATGCCCTGAAATTTACCCCCGAACAGGGTGCTGTCACGCTGAGACTGTGGAAAGAAGGCAGTCAGGTCATTTTTCAGGTAGAGGACACGGGCATCGGCATTCCTGCTCAAAAAATACCGCTTCTGTTTGAAAAATTTACCCAATTGGATGGCTCTCGCAAACGTCGTTATGGTGGTGTGGGATTAGGATTGGCTTTAACTAAACAATTAGTGGAACTCCATCGCGGCACGATCGAGGTAGAATCTTGCTTAGATAAAGGTTCCATCTTTACCGTCCGTTTACCTCAACAAAAGCCCCCCAAATCCCAACCCCAACCCTCGGATAATAATCCCCATTTTAATCACCACAATCCCACTATAGTTTTGATTGAAAGTGACGAAGAAATTGCCAATCTTATTTGTGAGTTATTGATGGTGGCACATTATCAAGTTATTTGGTTAATCGATAGTGTCTCCGCTATCAAAAAAATTGAGATCGTGCAGCCAAGTATTATAATTGTCGATCGAAAAATGCCCGATATATATCATCTCTGTCATCTCTTAAAAAAATCTAGCCAAACTCAAGCCAGTAAAGTGCTAATCTTGAATGATACCCCTGAAATCAGCGTTAATTTTCTCGGTCGTCATGGCATTGACGACTATCTCCTCAAACCCATTCAACCCTCCCTATTGTTGGAAAAAATCCGCTATCTAACCGCTTTATAAGTAGGGTTTGCGGCAAAAAGTTTTTCGGTGCGGGTAGGGTGTGGGGTGTGGGGTGTAGGGTGTAGGGTTTTACCAATTTTCATCTTCTTTTTTCCCCAGAAAATAGAGCTTGAAAACTAACTATTAAATAGCTAATTTTCAAGCTCTTAATTGTAGGAATCCTAGAGCTAAATTAGGATTCACTCTCGATATAGATAAATAACAAACCCATAACCACGGCTGGCATTAACCAACAGACGATCGGGATTAAAATCCAAGGCAGATAAGAAGCTGCGTAGTCACCAGTCATGTCAAACGCTCCTAGTAAAAAAATAAGGAAATGATAACAGGTAGAAAAAGGGTTAATTATTGATTAAAAACCCCGCGCATGATGCCATCAACGACACCAAGATTTTCTAGGAGGAAATAGGCCACAAAAGCACCACCCATACCACCAATAAAGAAACCGGCGGCGAATTGACTCCAACCCTCGGACGATTTCAGAGGATCACCAGTAGCGGCCTTACCTTGGAAAGAGACAAGACCATAACTAGCTAAACAACCCGTAGCCAAGAGAACCATGGCTAAAGCGGGGATTAAGCCGCCGATATTGGCATATTCGGAGTCTCTCAAGGGGCCCAGGACAACCCAGGGACCACCGAGGAAATAACCGTGGGCCATACCCACTTCTAGACCGCGCAGAATCGGAGCTAGACCGGGACGATAGGCAGGTAAGTTACCAATAAAAGCTTTGGTAAAACCAGAAGCGGAAATGGGGGTAGCTAGATGACCAATGAACGGATCATCATTGTAGGGTGTCACCACCTGTTTGTATCCAGTTTCAGCCATTGTGTTTGAGTTCTCCTTTTTCCGATCAACGGGAAAATTGATCATAAAACTTTAAGATTACACTTTAGGCCTAAGAATTACTTCAAGCAACCCCATCGATCGAGTTTTCAAGGGTTGACGGCTGAAACTCTCACAATTCGTTACATTTCTCTCGGGAGACTCCGAGACTCCGAGACTCCGAGCAGGGAGTGGGGAGATGGGGGAGAAAAAAGCTGACGGCTGACGGCTGATAACTCAAATCTGCTCACTGATAACTGATCACTGATCACTGATCACTGATTAAGGGATAATCAACACTGGACAGGGGGCAAGGTTAATAACTTTGGTGGTGACGCTTTCGGAGACACCTTCGCTGGTTAATCCTAAACCGCGACAACCCATAACGATCAGGTCGGCATTAACTTCATCGGCCACATCACAGATGACAAAAGAAGGTATTCCCTCCCTTTCAATCATTTCCGCCTTGATACCAGCTTGAGCGAAAATCGCTTGCGCCGATTGTAACAATCTATCCACCGCTTCGATCGAACTCATCTTATCGTCGGGGGCAATTTCTCCGGTGGGTGTCGTTTCCACCACCGACAACAGCACCAAACGACTGTCAAAGATTTTGACTAATTCGATCACACTACTGGTCGCGTCACGACTTTCGCGGCTGTGGTCGATGGGAAATAAAATCGTCTCAAACATAATTAGCAAGTCTCTCCAATCAAATTTTTCTGGGCAAATCGGTCTTGGAACTGCAAAACTGATCCCCAAATCTGAAATAATCTTTGTCAAAGTAATTGCCGCAAGTAGCGATACCCTGATTTAATCTTTATTGTACGGTAAGCAATCTAGGAGGTTATGGGCTGTGCCAAAAAAAACAGTAGCCAATTTAACAGAAGCTGATTTAGCGGGTAAACGGGTCTTAGTCCGGGTCGATTTTAACGTTCCCATGGACAAAGCCACCGGGGCAATCAGCGATGATACCCGCATTCGGGCGGCACTACCAACCATTGAGGACTTAATCAAAAAAGGGGCTAAGGTTATTTTATGCAGCCACATGGGTCGTCCCGACGGTCAAGTTAAAGAAAATTTGCGTCTGACCCCTGTAGCTAAACGTCTCTCGGAATTATTGGGCCAAGAAGTAATCATGTGTCCCGATTGTATTGGTGAGGGAGTTACGGCAGCGATTAGTCAAATGTCTAACGGTCAAGTGGCCCTTTTGGAAAATCTGCGTTTCCACGGTGAAGAGGAGGCAAATGATCCCGATTTTGCCAAACAATTAGCCGCTAATGCCGATTTATACGTTAATGATGCTTTTGGTACCGCCCACCGCGCCCACGCTTCTACGGAAGGCGTTACCCACTATCTCAGCCCCTCGGTGGCGGGTTATTTAATTGAAAAAGAATTAAACTACCTACAGTCAGCTATTGAAACTCCCCAACGTCCCCTAGCGGCGATTATCGGCGGTTCTAAGGTTTCTAGTAAAATTGGCGTGATCGAAACTCTATTAGAAAAGTGCGATAAACTGCTCATCGGTGGCGGTATGATCTTTACTTTCTACAAGGCCCGCGGTTTAAGTGTTGGTAAGTCTTTGGTGGAAGAAGACAAACTAGAGTTAGCTAAATCCCTAGAGGCAAAAGCTAAAGAAAAAGGGGTGGAATTCCTCCTTCCCACCGATGTGGTCTTAGCGGATAAATTCGATAAGGATGCCGAGTCCCAAATCGTCAAGGTCGAAAATATTCCCGATGGTTGGATGGGATTGGATATTGGACCTGAATCAGTTAAAGTTTTCCAAAAAGCTTTATCTAACTGTAAATCTGTCCTCTGGAATGGCCCCATGGGGGTGTTCGAGTTCGATAAATTTGCGGCAGGTACAGATGCGATCGCTCACACTTTAGCCGATTTAACCGCTACGGGTACAACTACTATTATCGGTGGTGGTGACTCGGTAGCGGCGGTGGAAAAAGTGGGAGTGGCGGAAAAAATGAGCCATATTTCCACCGGTGGCGGTGCTAGTTTGGAATTACTCGAAGGGAAGGTTTTACCCGGTATTGCCGCTCTCGATGAAGCCTAATTATCGCTAATATCTCAGGTTTAAACAAGGTGGGTGTTGCCCCACCTTTTTTTATGAATTAGGGAGTGGGTTTTTAAAGTTGGATTGGGAGTTAATCATACCATGACTTTTGCGGCAAAAATAGTTGAGCCACTAGGATACTTCAATCGCGGTAAAATCGACACGCTGATATAAATCTGTCAGGGATATTTGAAAATCTAGAGAAAACAGAGTTAAAATCGCTTCTTGATCGTGATAATCCCGGAATGCCCAATGATCGCCTCTTTTATGAAACTGTTCTATATAATAACCATATTGATCGATTAAAATATATTCTTCAAAACTATTAAGAGAGCGATAAAATTTAAACTTATCACCCCGATTATAGTCTTGAGTAGATTTTGATAAAACCTCGATAATCACCTGTGGATTGGTAATCGTATCGGTGCGTCCTCTTTCAAGAATTGGTTCTCCCTTAACGATCATAAGATCGGGATAGGTGTACACATTATAGGCGGGTATTGCCAAGCGTAGATCGGTGATAAATATATCATAGGCTTGATTCTGGATAGTTAAGGGAAATCTTCTATAAAAATTTCCCGCAATGCGATTATGGTTAGGAGTTCCCCCAGTCATAATAATAATTTCTCCATCTCGATACTCGTGTCTGTCGGTGGCAGCTTCCTCTAGTTGAAAGTATTCTGCGACTGTGTAGCGTTTCTCAGTGGTTGCGACCATATTGACCCCTTGAAAGCAAAGCTCTGTCTTTATAATAACCTGTTTTCACCAAAAGGTAAGTAGCTGGTTATAATTAAATTAAAAATGGATTTTAGGTTAGATCCCCCCTGCCCCCCTTGATAAGGGGGGTGTCTGATAATTTTTAACGCCTACCTACTTATAATTATCGGTTTTAATCAGGTGCTGACTGCTGTATAAATATCGAGAGACCTTGTTAACAAGGTCTCTCCAAAGTGGGTGGGATTATTGTTGCTAATTTGCTAGTCTGGTTGGGATAATTTGAGGATAGAGCTAGTGACTTTCATGCTTTCTTGATAAAGCACGTCCTGGCCCCAACGCTGTAACTGTTTACCTAGGAGAGTTTCTGTTTTTTGGTCTTCCAGATGGGACACTTGTTCAACCCGGCAAGATTGGGCCCCTCCCGAAGCTTCCATCCGCATACAGCCGGTAGTTCCCGAACAAATTACCGTGCAACAATCGGCCTGAAGATTAGTAGAAGTGAGTTTAATACTAATCAGATCCCCTTGTATCTCACCCCAATCGGCCACGGGAATACCGGCTAATTCCGCCTCAATTAAACGCTGGTCCTGACCGAGGAAGCTAATCCGATGAATAGCGTAATCTCCCGACCGGTGACTATATCCCACCGGTCGCCATTGTAACCGGCTGGCCATCCAACCGAGGAACATAAAAGCTTGGCAAGGATTGCCCTTTTCGTAATCAATAGTGATGCGATCGACTTCCAGAATAGCATCCCGGCGCTCTGGGGGATCAAAAGCCTCGGCGGTTAGTTCTTGCCAAGGGGCGAGACGACTCCAGTTCAGGTCAGCCAATGGTACATCTGTTGCTAGTAAATCCCCCACTTGCAGCAGTTCCGTTTCCGGTTCCCGAAAAGTGCTGGAATCGACGATAATCGTATCACATTGACTGGCCAGACGCTTAAATAGTCCATATTCCCCATCGGGACTGGCTTTCCACCAGAGAAATTTGGGCAAACTGGGAATAGTTAACTCGGAAATAATGCCGCCAATTCGTTCCAAAGCTTCCGCCGTACCGCTTAAAGTGACGTATTCACAGCAAACTAAAGTGTTCTGACTACGTTTGTTAACGGGACAATAGGCAGAAACGGAGGCTTTTACCCCTTCATCGGCCTCGGCGGTGGGACAGAGGGTAATAATGCGACAGGGATTGGAAGCAGCGATCGCATCTGCCACCCCAATCGCATCCAAATCGGCGGCGTATTGACGATGATTAGCCCCATCCTCGGCGTTTTTTTCCGCTTCCCAGGCTGCCCTTAGGCGGGTGACAAATTCATCGCTAGAAAGCCCGGTTACTTCTAGTTCTAGGTCTTTCTGGGCGACTTTGATGGCGGCGTGAGTCCGCGGACCGGCAATACCATCAATCGGGCCGGTGTAATAGCCGAGAAGGGTTAACAATTCCTGTACCGCATCGGGTTCATAGACAATAAAGCTAAAGGTGGTGGCCCGAGTGGCGGCCATACCATCCTCATTATTATTATAGGATTGCCAGATATCGCGCAGTTCCTGCTCGATCACATCGATGGAAACATCTTTCGGTGCTTGCAGGGAGACAATGGGGGGGCTTTGGGTAGTCATGTCAGTTATCAGTTATCAGTTATCAGTTATCAGTTATCAGTTACCAGTTATCAGATGTGAGTTATCAGTTATCAGATGTGAGTTTTTAGTTTACTGTTTACTGCTCACTGATTACTGTTCACTGTATTAGAGTCGTCGCCAACGACGGCCATCGCGGTTAAGGAGAAATTCCGCTTCTGTGGGTTCCCAGGTACCCGCTTCGTATTGGGGTACGGAGGCGGGATCGGCGGGAGCGTCCCAAGCGGCGAGAGCGGGAGTAACGATGCGCCATGCTTCTTCTACTTCGTCAGAACGGGTAAATAGGGTTTGATCTCCTAGCATAGCGTCTAAAAGTAGGCGATTATAGGCATCAGCGCTGGCAATACCGAAGGAGGAACCATAACTAAAGTCCATTTCTACCGTGCGCGTGCGTAATTCCGACCCCGGCATTTTCGCTTCAAAACGCAGGGCAATACCTTCGTTAGGCTGAATCCGCATACTCAGTACATTTGCATTGGTTTGTTGCGCTGCCGATTGGAAGATTAATAACGGCACATTGCGGAATTGGATGGCAATCTCGGAAACTTTTTTGGGCAGACGTTTACCCGTACGCAGATAGAAGGGGACACCCTGCCAACGCCAGTTATCGACGATTAATTTCATGGCGACGTAGGTGGGAGTGGTGGATTCCGGATTAACCCCCGGTTCTTCCCGATAGCCCGGAATGGGTTTTCCTTTCATCCAACCGGCTTTATACTGGCCGCGGATGGCGGATTTTTCTAGGTTATTAATATCGGCCAGGTGAGTCGCTTGCAGGACTTTGACTTTTTCGCCGCGGATACTATCAGCGTTAATAGCGTTGGGTGCTTCCATCGCCGTTAAGCAGAATAACTGCATCAGGTGATTTTGCACCATATCCCGCAAAGCTCCCGATTTTTCGTAATATCCGGCCCGATCCTCCACTCCCACGGTTTCGGCCACGGTAATCTGGACGTGATCGATAAATTGACGATTCCAGAGGGGTTCAAAGATGGCGTTAGCAAATCGGAACACCAGCAAGTTTTGGACGGTTTCCTTGCCTAAATAGTGGTCAATGCGATAGACTTGGTTCTCCTGACAAACCTCTTGTACGACTCGATTGAGAACTTGGGCAGAACTGAGATCTTTGCCAAAGGGTTTTTCGATCACTAACCGGTGTTTAATCGGGTCTTTCAGCATTCCCGCCGCGCCGAGGTTTTTAAGACCGGGGGGGAAGAAATTAGGAGAAACCGCTAGATAAAAGACTCGATTGCCGCGGGTTCCCCTGATTCCGTCTAATTCTTCCAGAAAGAATTTCATTTTGGCGTAACTTTCCGGATCGTCCATGTTGCCGGGGAAATAGTACAACCCTTGGGCGAAGTCTTGCCAATATTCCTCACTACCAATCCCGTCGGAAAATTCTTCGATGCCTTGGCGCATCTGTTGGCGAAAATAATCATGACTCCACTCTCGGCGCGCTGTACCGACGATGGTTAATTCGGCCGGTAGTCGTCTTTCCCGTTTCAGTTGATAGAGAGCAGGAACCAGTTTTCTTTGGGTTAAGTCTCCCGATGCCCCAAAAATGACTAAGATTAAGGGTTCTGGGGTTCTTTCTTGTCGCAATCCCACTCGGAGAGGATTTTCGAGCAGCTTTACCATAGGATTTTGTCTAGCCGAGGTGCATTATTTTCCAGTCTAGCGGGAATACTCGACGGCATACCTAAAGTAAAAATTAATAACCACAATCAGTAATCAGTAACCAGTAATCAGTAATCAGTAATCAGTCATCGGTCATCGGTCATCGGTCATCAGTCATCAGTAATTGGATAATATCTTTAGGCTTTTTTGAGATCAAAAAGTTCTGGGCATGGGAGTGAGCGGGGGGAAAATTCAGGGAAAAAGTCCCTGAATTTTAGGTAATTGACCACCCAAAAATGGGTGAAACCCCACACCCTACCCCTAGGAAAAACTTTTTGCCGCAAACCCTGATTGAGGAAAAGCCCTTATTTTTTGGCGGTTTTAACACAATCGAGGGTACGGACGATGGCGGCTGCTGCGTAGTTACGACGGGCGGGATCATTTGGTACAAAAGAACTACCCCGTTCGTTCAAGGGAGAGGCCACACCGCAAAATCCTGACATCTGGGTAATTAAACTGGCGGCCCAATGACCGGAAGTATCGGAAAAATTGACGGGGGTTTTAGTTTGGGCTAAATCGGGGGCTTGTTTTTGCTGAGTTTTCAGGTAGGTGGCGGCCTGTTTGAGAATCGCCATCAATTCGGCCCGGGTGATGGGGTCGGTGGGACGGAATTCGCCGTTAGCTTTGCCGGCAACAATACCATTGGCCCGGGCCCATTGGATTTTTTTGGCACTCCAGCGCGTCGCTTCTACGTCGTTAAAACTGCCGCTGCCGGGGGGAATCTCTTCTAGGTTAATTTTGGTGACAGTTCCCATCCCTTCAATAATCATCGAGACGAATTGTTCCCTGGTGACGGGATTTTCGGGGCGGAAGGTGTTATCTTCTTTAAAACCGGCCACTACCCCAAGCGCGATCGCTTTTTCAATCTCAGTTTTATAGATATCGCCGCTAATATCCCCAAAACTGGCCCCGGCAGTGGGGGGAGGAGTGGTTTCGCTGAGGGGAGGTCTGCCGGTGGCTGCGAGAACTTCCGCTTCTTTGCCGCTAAAGTAGAAGTGGCCTAAACTTTTGCCTTGGAAAGTACGACGGCTAAATCTCCAACCCGGTTCGAGGATAATTTTCATAAATCCTGTTTGCATTCCTCGGGTTCTTCCCACCACTAATTCCGGTCTGCGAGCATCCCGGGGAGTTCCCACTAAGTATAATTCGCCATTGCGTTCCACAATACGCAGGATGTAATCTAGCCCAAAATCCCGGCCATCGAGACGGATAGAATAACCATTACTATCGGTGGCGCGGCGACAAATGCCGGTAAAGTCAAAGTTGAGAAGCAGCGGGTCGATCATGACGGGATTTGAGCCGCTTTCGCTCCAACACTTCTGTTTTCCCTGGATTTGTTCCAATACTAGGAGGTCAAATTTATTACCTCCGTAGGGACGAGCGATCGCTACTACCTGGGTCTGCTCGATGTCCTGTTCGTCAAAGTTGGCCGCTGGTGTGGCAGTTATGCCCAAGGTGATTAGGGCGGTTAGGGCGATCGATAATCTGGCTTTCATAATCTTTAATCTATAAGACGATTTTTGCAGTAAAAATAGACGTGCTAATCCCAATATTCTATGACTGAATGCTTCCGGTCGTTGTTCCAGACTGCGCCGGATTGTTGTCTGTCCGCACAACTTTTCTCTCAATCTTCAATTTCCGAACCTATTGATCTGAGCAATATTCTGATGGAACTGGTGGGTTGATCAATATTAATTCGGTTAGCTGTTGAAACTGGGGAGATTTTGGCGAATTGTTGAAAATTTTAGCCAGCCATTCGAGTCTTAGGCTAAGATGGGGAGAGAGGCTTTTAATTGGCCGCAGCCCTTGACTTCCTCACAGGATTTAAGCCCAATAATTGCCTAAAAAATTGCAATTAATCGATTGAGGGCTATCAGTGCTGCGGTGAATTATCATAGTTCATTAGCTCTGGTGAGCCATTGCCCTTTCTTTGGTGTGTGTGAGGTAAACAATTATGAGTAACTCCCCCGGTGATCCTTCTCCTCGTCCTAATCTTTTTCTGAGTATCGGTCGATTTGTCCGCCGGCCTTCTACTTTAATTGTCGGGGGAATTACTCTCCTAGGAATTACCTCCCTTGGCTATTTTACGACTCGTTATTTAGTTTATGAACGTCTAACCCCAATTTTAGACAATATCTTCAGTGAAATGCTGCACAGACCTGTCAGGGTAGGTAAGATAGAAGGCTTTTATTTTAATCGCATTCGTATCGGTAAATCGGAAATTCCAGCTACGGCCAATTCTGCTGATAGTTTATCTATTGATGCGATCGAATTGGGATTAAATCCACTGCCCTTACTTTTAGGTCTGCCGCTGCCGGTTGATGTCAAGTTAATTAATCCCAGTATTTATCTCGATCAGGATAAAAATGGTCAATGGCTCGATAATTTAGAAAAAATAGCTAGTAACTTAGATCGGGAAGCACCCATTAAGTTAAATCTGGGTTTTCAGGTGGAGAAGGCAGCTATTACTATCCAACCCTATGCCCTGAAAAAACCGATAGAAATTAAGGCCGATGGTCAAGGAAGATTTATTGATAATCAAAGGCAGCCTCTCACCTACGATTTTAGCGCAGAAATCCTCAAAAGTCAAGTAAAAATTCAAGGAGAAACGGCGTTAAAAACGGGTGAAAGCCTAACTAATCTTCAGATTGATCGTTTGAACTTAAGTGAACTATTAACTTTAATTCCTAATCGCAATTTTCAATTAAATCAAGGACAAGTAAATGCTAATATTGCTCTCAATATTCCCAGTTGGGCAAAGCTAAATCAAAGTCAAGGTAATGGCAATTTTCAGGTGACGGAAGTAGCGGGAAAATTCCACCCTTTCCCCTATCCAATTAAGCTAACAACTAAGTTAAATTTACAGGGAGATAAAGTATTAGTTGAACAGGCGAACGCAAGTATTGGCAAGATTAAAACTGAGGTGAGAGGAGAAGTAAATTGGCAAACTGGTTATCATCTCAATGTCGCTCTAGAATCAGTGGATTTACAACAGCTTTTAAGAATTATTTATCTGCAATCACCTCTAGATTTACGGGGAGAAGCACGCTCTACTTTTCAAGTGACGGGAAAATTAGATCAACCTCTAATTAAAGGAACCGTTAGCAGCAGCAAACCGATTATTTTTGAGCAAATTCCTATTAAATCAATAACCAGTAATTTTCAAACAAATCTCAATCGTCTTAATTTAGATAAAATTCAAATTAAACCCGTCGCAGGTGGAGAAATTAAAGGGGAAGGAAAATTGCAGTTAAATATTCTGCAATCCCTGCAAAAAAATCAACCTCTTGACGGGACAAAAATGCCGATGAATTTGAATTTAAAAGCGCATTTTCCCACGAGAAAAATTTTATCTCAATTGGCAACAATTTCCGCTAAAATTAATATAAACGATCTGCAAGCTAATATTAAAGCTAAGGGTAGTTTAGGACTGCCACAATTATTAATTAATTGGCAAATACCCACGGTTAATCAGTCAGGATTAATCAATGTTGCCGGGGAGGGGAAAGTATTTTTAGGGGGCAACAAAATAAATTTAACCGATACGGTCATTAAAACAAATGGCGGCAACCTACAGGTTAATGGTAATGGTGATTTTACTAGCAAATTAGTCCAGGCAAAAATCACGGGGAATAACTTTTTATTGACTCCTTTTGTGCCTATTGTTTGTAACTATTTAGATAGTATTTGCCCCTACCTAGAAACCTTAGAACCCTTAAATTTAGAGACAGCTAATATTCAAGTTAGTGGCAAAATTGACCAACTTAATGTTAATACTTTAAACGGAGTTGCCAACTTAGAAATTAGCAGTAAACAAGGCACAATTTTAGTCAATAGTCAAGTATTGCAAGGAAATCTTCAGGCTAACGCTTTCTTAGCGGGATTGCCGATTAATTCCCTATTGCCTAACTTACCAACCCAGGTTAAATTAATACGATCACAGATTAATTTACAAGGTTATTTAGGAGAATTACTAAATAATAAAAATAATATTTTCAGCAGTTGGCAAGGTCAAGGTAATATGCAGTTATTAGTAGATAATAATCCTTTAATTGCCACAGCCAAACTGAATCAAGGTTTCATGACAGGAACAGTTAATACCAGTGGGATTAGTCTTAATCCTCTAGTGGAAAATTTAACAGTTCCCGTCAGTTTAGGCAGAGCAAAAATCAGCTTTGCTGGCAGGATAAATTCTCTGATTAGCGGTACTTTAACGGATTTACAAACTTGGCGCGGAGAGGGAGATATACAGTTATTTGTCAATAATCAATCCCTAAGAACGACAACCCAACTGGAACAAGGTATTTTAAGCGGTATAGTTAATACGGCTGGCATTAACTTAAATCCGTTTTTACCCAATATAAATATTCCTGTTAGTTTAGGAAAAACCCAAGTCAATTTCACTGGTGCAATCAAGGAATTGTTAGCGGGAAAAATCCCTAATTTGTCCACCGTCAATGCTAGGGTAAATACTCGGTTGTTAGTGGATAATAATCCGATTAATACTGATATTCAGTTAAACAACGGTATTTTTAATATTCTCGGTAGCTTAGAGAATTTTCAGACTAATATTCCCATACCGTTGCATATTTCCCAAACCAGGTTTCAAGCAGCAGGAAATGCCCAAACTATTTTCGACTCCCTGCTAGAAAAACGACTCAACTTAAGCAGTATCAAAGCAGTTTTTAACTCTCGTATTAATGTAGCCAAAGGAGAAATTAAAGCTAAGGCACAACTGAATAATAATTTCTGGCAAAGTGATATTATTGCTGCTAATCTCGATCCCGCTGCCGTACTAAGACAATTACCAGCAATAAAATCAATCTCGATTCCAAAATTAGATTTTAGTGCCAATTTAGCGGGAAACATTCAAGAAATTTGGCAGGGAGTAACACCGATTCAGGTTAATAATCTTTCGGCACAGTGGGGAGAAAATAGCTTTAATGTGCGAGGAAATATTCTTTTAGCTAATCTTACCAGTCAACCCGATATCGCTGAGGTTAACTTAAATCTACAGGCAAAAACCGACCTTGCTGCTGTACCGCTAACTCAGATTATATCGCTTTTACCGATTGATTCTAACCTAAAACCCAAAGAATCGACACTAACAGGGATCGGAGAATTTCAAGGACAAATCACAGGAAAAAATCTCTTAAGTGCTTGGCAAAAAGTGGGAAATATACGAATCAAAGGAGATATAAATTTAGCTAACTTTAGCATTAATGAGCGACTCTTTGAACCCCTACTAAAAGGAAAAATTCAAGCAGGAATCGGTCAAAGTATTAGTTTAAATATGCGGGGAAATCAGGACATTATTGACCTAACTTTCGATCCTTGTCAACAAAATAATTGTCTGCTGCCCTATCTTCCCTTAGGGATAAATATCCGCCAAGCTTTTGGAAATAAAACTCCTTTTTTAGCAACAGCTAAACGAAGCGGAGAAAATTTAAATGTTCAGATTGCCAATTTTCCCCTAGAAATCCTGAAAATATCTCCCACGGCAGCCTACAATATTCCGGGGATTATTGCTGGACAAGTGAATGCTAATCTAGACATCAATTTATTTAACCTACAGGGTGAGGGACAACTAGAGATTAATCAACCTAGTTTAGGTAACTTAATCGGGGAAAAATTAACGGCAAATTTGGTTTATCGGGATTCTATAGTTCAACTGCAAGAAGGTAGTTTACAAGCGGGTGCAAGTCAATATAATCTGCAAGGTTTATTTAATTGGCAAACCCAAGCAATAGAAGCTAAACTCAGGGTAGATCAAGGTTATATTCAAGATTTATTATCAGTTGCTAGTATCTATGATTTAACCAGTTTAATCACCCTTTTCTCCTCCGAGAATAACCAGGCTATTCAACTTAGTCCCCTAGAAGTAGGTAATCCCGAAGCTTCCCTAGCACAACAGGTAAATTTGCGGGCAAAAATTGAAGAAATAATCCAGCAATTAGCAGGGGAAAGAGGGGTGGTCGGGATACCTTCTGAACTAGATTTTCGCGGCCGTTATCAGGCAAATATAGCCTTAACCGGGACTTTAAAAAATCCCGATCTTAGCGTACAATTTCAGGGCAATAGATGGGAATGGCGACCCCAAAGACCGACAGTAAATATTGTTAACCCTCTCGGAATTGTCACCACCGATACCCAATTAATTCCGATTGATGAAGTAACAATTAATCTTAACTTAAATCGTCAGTTGCTCAGGATAGAACCGATTAGATTAAAATCACGGGATTCTTCCGTATTTTTAGCGGGTGATTTTTCCCTAAACAAAGTAGAGGGAACTTTTGCCGTGGAAAATCTTTCTCTGGATATCTTGAGAAATTTTGTGCAGTTTCCCTTGGATGTATCCGGTAGTCTAAAAACTCAAGGACAAATTGCAGGAACCTTATTAAATCCTCGTATTCAGGGTAATTTTGCCTTTATTGATGGTGCAATTAATGCCCAAAATATTAATCAAGATGTAATTGGTTTATTTACCTATAATCAGTATCGTTTTGATTTGCGAACAACCTCCTCCGAATCAATCCAAATCTATGCCAGCATTCCCTATCCTCCCTTACCGGGTAATGATCAATTAAAAATCCAAGCAAAATTGGGAACCGATGCAATCAAATTAATTGAAGCTATCAGTCAAAACGCCATCGAATGGGTTAACGGTGAGGGAGAGGTAGTTCTTTCAGCGACGGGAAGATTAGATATAAAAGAGGGTTTAAAAATCAAAGATTTAGAAGCAAATGGTATAGTTACTCTCGATAATGCCGCTATCCGCAGTGTTGCTTTTCCAGAGATTTTAACCGTAAATGGCCGCATTGGTTTAACCCCTGAAAGCTTAACAGTAGAGGAATTACAAGGCTCGATCGCTGACAGACAAATTTCTGTGGTGGGAGTTTTACCTTTCTTTCAAGCCATCAAAAATAATCCTAATCCCTTAACAGTTAATATTCAAGAAGGAGATATAGCAATTAATGGTCTTTATCGGGGATTAATTGCTGGGAATGCCATGGTAACGGGAACAATTCAGCAACCAATTATCGGGGGGAATGTGCGTCTTTCTAGGGGTAAAGTTTTTCTTCCTCGCACCGCAGAAATTAATCAAGAAACGGATAAACCAGTGAGTCGCTGGCTGCAGCCTCTCAACATTCCTCAGACGACCAATATTACTCCAGTTTTAAATAATTTCCAAGTGTCTTTAGCGGGATTATCAATTGAACAAGAACCTTTGTATCAATTTGATTTTAGTGGTGCTTTAACCTTGAACGGTCCGCTCACTCCACTGGAGAAATTACAAACCAATGGAGTGATTAATCTCGATCGAGGACGGGTTAGTTACATCGATACTCGTTTTCTTCTTAACCGACGCAATCAAAATGTTATTGTTTTCGATTCTAGTCGCGGGTTGGGACTTTTTAATCCCTTTGTTGATATTCAACTGCGAACAATTCTCAGCGAATTTTCTCAATCTCGCGATTTTGCTATCTCCCGTCCGGGGGGGGATTTTCCTAGTAATGAAATTCCCGATGATAGCCTCAATCGCATTCAACGGATCGATGTCACCCTCAGCGTCGAAGGGGAATTAAACCGCTTGCTACCAAATTTAGGCCGTAATATCAATGAAGTGTGCCAAATTCGTCCCGATAGTCCACCTTTTCCCCTAGAGGAAAACTATACAGATACAGAATTACAAAAAGCTGCTAATTGTTTACAAGCATTGGCTTTTGCTAGAGGTGAAGATGAGGGATTGCTTAATACTCCCCTAGTTAAATTAACCAGCACTCCCCCCCGCAGCCAAGGGGAAATCGTTCGACTTTTGGGGGAACAATTGCTGTCGGTTTTTAATGGTTTACAGGGGAAAAATACGGAACAATTAATTCAGTTTGGAGTGGTTCAGTTGGCGATTCCCCTCTTAGCCCAAGGAGTCGTGTATGATGTGGAGAATGCGGTTAGTAATGCGATCGGGGCAACGGATTTTAATATTCTTCCCAATTTGGAAACCGTCTATCGAGTCAATTCCCAGTCTTTTATCCGCTTTTCCTACGATTACAATTTGAATGAGTTTACCGTCCGCTATCAAACTCAATTTTAAAGTAAGATTGAGAGATATAGCAGAACTCAGAAGTTAGGAGACAAGGCAAAATTAGGTTATACTTCATCCTGAGAATCAACCCGATAGGTAGATAGAAAATAAGAAATATTATTTTTTACTTTTTACTTTTGACTTTTTACTTGATATTCTATGATTATTCGCGAGGCTAAAGAAACAGATTTACCAACAATTATCGAGATTTATAATGCTGCTGTTCCCACTCGCAAGGCAACCGCAGATTTAAAGCCTATTTCCCTCGAAAGTCGGCGAGAATGGTTTAAAAAGCACGATCCTGAACAGTATCCCATCTGGGTAATAGCGATCGAAGGTCGGGTGCTGGGTTGGCTGAGTTTACAGATGTTTTATGGTCGTGTCGCTTACCAAAAAACGGCAGAGGTTAGTTTATATATTGCCCCCGATTATCAAGGTCGTGGAATCGGTAAATTATTAGTAGAATATGCCCTGAATCGCTGTCCCAAATTGGGTATATCTAATCTTATCTGTATTATCTTTGCCCACAATCAAGCCAGTATTCGTCTCTTTGAAAAATTCGGCTTTCAACGATGGGGTTATTTACCTCAAATTGCCGATCTAGACGATTTTCTGGCTGATGTGGTCATTTTAGGCAAAAAAGTCGCTTAAATAGGCAATTTTCCCCATAGCTAGACTATAATTCTAGACTTAATTGAATATAAGCATTTTCCGGTTCGCCTAGAGATGTTTTCTGGGTGAGAGAAAAGAGATAGTCCTCATACCAAATCTCAGAACTTCCCGCACATTTTTCATCTCTAAATAACCATTGTTGAAACACTTGTTCTCTACCATCCTGAGGGGCAACAATCTGATAAACTTTTAGAGATTTTTTAGCAATTCTCTGGCTGCCCTTGCTGGTTAATTGATAACCTAACAAGTTCAAACAATTACGAATAATCGTCAGAGGACGGGAAGCATTAGAGAGGTTAATCTTGGTGATAGTTTTAATCTCGTTGCGGTTTTTAATGGCGATTTCGGCCATTTTTTGTAAATCGGCATCATGATTAGTTAATTCTCTTTCAGGGTTAGCTAATAATACGGGAATTCCCAACACTTCTAACGTCCCGATAATCACTCCTAATTGACTACTATTAAAATCGGGAATAAATAAACTTCCGTGACCTGATTCTATCAGTTTACGGGCAATTAAAGCATCTCGATCGCACAAAAATTGTCGCCCAATTGTCAAAAAGTAATGTAAGCGTAGTTCTTGATACCATCCTTGATCATCTTTAATCACTAATTGCGGTGTGACGGGGATTCCATAGCGTTTGTATAGGTCATATTTCCTGATAATTCTCCTTTCTTTCACTGACTTAATTAACTGTTTTTTAAGACAACGATATTCTGATTCCGTGATCTCAGAAGCACTGGCAATTGCCTCGCATTCAGAACGATAATTATGTTCCCTAATTTCTTCAATTGCTTCCGTTAACTGATTATTTATTTCTAGTTCTTCTTCCTGAGTCCGTTCTTTAATTCTATGACCTTCTGCTTGTAAAATACCTAGAATTGACTGACGATAATTAAGCATATAAGCATTTACTCGCACAGCCATTTTTGCCCAGCAGAGGAGAGATTCCGCTTGAAAATTTGTATCTAAATCCTCAAGAGATTCTAAATCTGATTGGTGTAGTAAGCGAATATTAACCTCCGTTAATCGGTGTCCAGAGGTGAGAAGTTTGGGGATAGAAGTGGAACCATTACCCACCTGATTAAATCCGTACACTGCTGACCAAATATAACGAGGAATATTCTCTCTAATTCTCCCTAAAAATTGAGCGATAGAAGTGGGAGTTTGAATTCCCTGTGCTAAACACCAAACCGAGGTAAAGTGTTGCTGAATATCAATACTAATTCCCGTTTCGATCGCAGGACTAGCTAGAACTATATCATAGTTAAGCAACAACTGATTTAAATTGCCAATCGCTTGATAGGCAGCGTGACTAGAATCTGGCAATGACTCTGAATCTATCCGCAGAATTTTCTTCTGAGGAAATTGCTTTCTTAGATAAGATTCTAGGGTAATTGTCCCCCATTTGCTGGTTAATTTTTGTGCTGATAGACAAACAAAAGGTTTTCCTCCCTCTTTAATATGTTTAACTAAATCCTTAACTAGCTGTTGGGGAGTATTATCAGAGTAGTTATAAACTTGCCAAGCTTGCTGATAATTAGGTTTCCACTCGTTACTAATCAAGAAAGTTTCTAGTTTAATAGCCGCTAAAGAAGTTAGATATTCTAGGGAAATATCACTTAAATCAGCATCGGCAACTAAGACTTTTCCCCCACTGCTGACCACAGTTTGTAGCAGAGACTTTAAAGACTTTAAAATTGCTACTCGATTAGCTTTACAAGTATCCCCATTTAACCCATGCCATAGGACTTGTTCGATCTCATCGATAATAATCATAGCTTCTTGCCAATCTTCCGCTTGAAATTTAGCTTGTGATTGGGGATGGAGAGAGTCAATACATAAACCATAACCGTAAATTTGTGCCGCAGGATTATCCCTAATTTTGCTGATATAGTTTAAACCAAAGCGTTGACATAGCTCCTCTACCAGTTTGACTCGATGACCAATAACTAAAACTTTTTGTTGATTGGCAATAGCCTGTTTAACTATCTTAGCTAAAAACTCAGTTTTTCCTGTACCTTTAGCCGATTTAATCGCCATTAACTGCGCTGATGTAGGGATAGCAATATCTGGCAAGTAACGGCTATTTAACTCTAGATGAGGTGGGAGAGTTAAACTATTTAAACTCGCTGCCTTCCAAATTTCCCAAGAGGTAGCTTTTTGATAGACTTGTTGGAAGTAATCTTCTCCTCGATTGATTAGTAAATCATCCACCCCTTTACCGTCAGCAGCATCCCAAGTAACTACCTTTACCTGACAGTTAGCCTGACTGAATAGATAACCCATTCTCTGTAAAGCTAAATTAACCGCTTGTTGGTTCTTTGGTTGAGTTTCTTGATCAAAAACTAGATAAATCTTTCGTCCTGAATTAGCTAATTTTTCTAGCTGCGGAATTAGATGAGATTTGCCGATTCTTCTACCTAATTCGTCCTTGGGAGTACGATAACCATTGTGAATTCCGGGTAAGGCAATTGTCACATAACCTGCTGTTAGTAATGCCCCCGCTTTTTTCGCTCCTTCCGTAAGACAAATAGGTATCTCTGGATGTTTAATTACCCAGGACCAAAAACCGAGATCCTCTTGCTTATTATCCACTTCTTCAGTTAAAATATTAATACTGATATGCTGGGCTATCCTTTGCCAAATTTTCAGGGGAACCCGCAAGGCAAAGACTCCCGTAGGGGTTTGGGGAGGATGTTCGTACTTAATCGGTTTAGCCTTATCAAGGCTTAAACGGGGAAAATCGGGCTTAAAACAGCCCCAAAGGTCATAATTACCCGTTAATAAGTCAATTCCTGAACACCACCAACCGCCTTGACTGATATGTTCATAACGCTTGAGAATATCATCCCTAACTCTGCCATCATTGCGTCGCGGTAATTCTTGGGAGTAGAGTAGGTATTCACTGGGAGATAACCCCGCTAAACCGGTGACATTGAGATCGATTAACTCCGCGTCCACCCCGCTATCACGCCATTCTTCTAAATATTTCATCCTTGTCCTCTACTCGCTAGACGCTATATATAGCGTTTTTGTCCTATTATTCTAGCGGTAAGCCACTAAATAGCGAAAAGAGAAAATTTCCTCTCTCAGAGGTTCTCAGAGGAAATTTGACTTTTAATCCACTCTTGTCTTAAATTATCGAAAAGTTAAGAACAAATAAAGTCTGACCACAACCTCCTCAGCAGTCAAGCAGAATCGGATCAAAAGTATTTTGTCAATCTGTTTTCGTTATCAAAGAATAGTTCTTTTGTCAAGCATACAAAAGAACTGTTTTCTGGGAAAAATCAAGAATTTTTTCCAGAAAATGTCATCCAAAACACTGTTTTTAGGGAACAAAATAATCCTGGCTATACCATATATAGAGTGATAGGATTATTTAACACGCTAGATGTTGTGTTTTCCCAGAAAATCTGATAGAATATCCTAGTACAAATAGATTAATTTGTCAAGTTTTTTAACGCCGCAATTTTCCAATTATGCAATCGAAGCCCTTGACTACTGCCGTTTCCATTCACAAAAATAACGAAGTAATACCCTTTCGTTCTACCCCTTTAGCTAATATGGGCAGCCATGCAATTAGAGTGATTCGGCGCGATGGTTCCACCACAAGCTTAAATATCGGCAAAATTCGCGACGTGGTAGAGTGGGCTTGTGAGGGCAAAAAAGTCAATTCAATCGCCTTAGAAGCGGGTTTAACCACACGCCTGCGGGATGGGATTACCACTAGGGAAATACAGGATAATTTAATTAATTGCGCCCTAGAAATGTGTAGTCCAGAGGAACCGGATTGGCGCTATGTGGCGGGAAGATTGCATATTTGGAGTCTTTGGAAAGATACCTTAGTAGCCCGGGGTTATCAGTACGGAAATTACGAGAAAACTGTCAAAACTCAAGTTAAAAAGTTGCTATACGACGAAAGGATTCTCATCTATTCCGAGGCAGAATTAAAAGAAGCTGGTTCTTGGATTAATCCTGATTGGGACATCGATTATGATTACGCAGGGGCATTGTTAATCACTAGCCGTTATTTACTCAAAAATGAGTTACCCCAAGAGGCATTATTAACCTGTTCCTTGCTGCTTGCCACTGTGGAAGAACCAGCTAATAGACTCCCCTGGGCGAAGAAATTTTATCAAGCGATTGCTCAAAGAAAAATCTCTCTCGCCACCCCAATTTTAGCCAATTTACGCACTCCCAAAGGTTCCCTAACCAGTTGTTTTATCCTCTCCATTGACGACAGTTTAGAAAGCATTTTCGACGAGATTACTAATGCTGCCCGCATCTCAAAAAATGGTGGCGGTGTCGGGGTGAATGTGAGTAGAATTCGCGCCACTGGTAGCTGGGTAATGGGGAAAGCTAATGCTTCCGGGGGGATTATTCCTTGGATTAAATTACTCAACGATACAGCTATTGCAGTAAATCAGGGGGGAAGACGCGCCGGGGCAGTAACTATCGGTGTTGACATCTGGCATTTAGATGTGCCAGAATTTCTGGAAATGCAGACAGAAAACGGTGATCAAAGACGTAAAGCTTATGATGTTTTTCCCCAATTAGTTATCACCGATGAATTCATGCGTCGGGTGATAAATAAAGCCGAGTGGACATTAGTAGATCCCTACGAAGTTCGCAATAAATTAGGTATAGAATTAGCGGAACTATGGGGGGAAGAATTTGAAGAGGCCTATCGTTTAGTAGAAGCTAATTTAGATCAAGAGATTCTCCTCTATAAAAAAATCAATGCCCGGGACTTATTTAAAAGTATCATGCGTTCCCAAGTAGAAACAGGAATGCCCTACATTGCCTTCAAAGATACCATCAATCGCGCTAATCCTAATAAACACGATGGCTATATCCCTGGTGTAAATTTATGCGTCGCGGGAGAAACAAAAATTCTCACTGACCGAGGACAAATAGCAATCGCTGATTTGGTGGGGGAATATGTTAATGTCTGGAATGGATTGGAGTGGTCAGAAGTATTAGTTAAAAAGACTGGAGAAAACCAGCCTTTATTAAAGGTCAATTTCTCTAACGGAGAGTCCTTGGAATGTACTTACTACCATAAGTTTTACGTTCAGAAAAACTACAAGGGAACCGTGGAAATTGTGGAGGCAAAAGACCTCAAACAAGGGGATAAATTAATTAAATACCAGCTGCCTCTCATCCAGTCAGAAAATGATCTTGACTTTCCCTACGCCTACACCGCAGGATTCTTTTCTGGAGATGGGAGTTACGGGAACAATGGAATGCCAGAAGTTGACCTATACGGAGTTAAAAAAGAGTTACTTCCCTTATTGGCTATTCGTAACAAATATCAGGGAAATGGCTCTATTGAAAAAGGTACTTTTTGGAGAAAAGAAACCGATACCCTAGCGGTCTATCATGACAGTAAACAAGATCGGATCGTCTGTAAACTCCCGTTAGATATTCCCAGTAAATTTACAGTTCCTCTAAATGGTTACACAATTAAATCTCGTTTAGAATGGTTAGCTGGTTTACTTGATGCCGATGGAACAGTTGCCCGCAATGGTTCTAACGAGTCTCTCCAGATTGCTTCTGTTAACCGGCAATTTTTGCTCGATATTCGCCTAATGTTACAGACTTTAGGAGTTGATTCCAAAGTTACTGTTATGGATGACGGTGGCTATAAATTGATGCCAAATGGAAAGGGAAATTATCAAGAATATCTCTGTCAACCAAAATATCGTTTACTGATTAATTCTGTCGGACTATTTCAACTTGGTCAATTGGGACTTAAAACTCATCGCTTACAATGGACTTTAAAAGAACCCCAACGTTCGGCCACTCAGTTTATCCGCATTGAATCGGTAGAGTTAACCTGTCGTCGAGATGACACCTACTGTTTTACAGAACCCAAGCGTCATCTGGGAATGTTTAACGGCATTCTAACAGGACAATGCACCGAATCTTTCAGCAATGTCACCCCCGATAAAACTGCCCATTGCTGTAATTTAGTTAGCCTTAATTTAGCCAATATCGACAGGGAAGAAATCGAGTCTAATTGTCAAATCGCTGTCAGGATTCTCGACAATACTATCGATATCACTAATCCTCCCTTTGATAATGCTAAAAACCACAACGATAAATATCGCACTATTGGGGTAGGGGCGATGGGATTGGCTGACTGGTTAGCTAAACGGAAATTATCCTACAATAACCTGTCAGAAATTAGTAATTTATTTGAAGAAATTGGCTATTGGTGTACCTATTCCTCGATGGAATTAGCCAAAGAACGCGGTGCTTATCAAGCTTTCTTGGGTAGTGAATGGAGCCAAGGTAAATTAATCGGAGCAAAACCAGTGGCATGGTTTTTAAATAATGCGGTGCAACCGCAAAGATGGCAACAATTAGCCGCAGATATTCAACGATTTGGCATCCGTAATTCCCATATTACCGCCATTGCTCCTAATACTTCCTCTAGTTTGGTACAGGGATGTACCGCTAGTGTTTTGCCGGTTTATAGTCGCTTTTTCTACGATAAATGGGCAAAGGGAACCGTTCCCATCGCACCACCTTTTATTGAAGAAGCTTTCTGGTTTTATTCAGAGAACAAAAATCTCGAACAGCAGCAAGTGGTGAAAGCGATCGCTACTATGCAAGAATGGATCGATACGGGGATTTCTATGGAGTTATTATTCAACCTCAATGAAGGGGTTTATTTCCCCGAAGAACCCAACCGTTGTCTCACTGCCAAAGATATCTTTGATACCCTAGTTATGGCCTGGGAATTGGGGTGTAAAGCGATTTATTATATCCGTACCGTACAAAAGGACAATTTTCGAGAGTCTGACGATAGTTGTTCTAGTTGCGCTAATTAAGGTTAACTTCGGTGGGCAATGCCCACCTTAATTTTTTTACATCAAAGATTAGGACTGATAAAATGAGTTTTATTGATCACCTAATCACAGCTATGGATAAGACTTTATACGAACAGGATTACTATCTCTGGATAGAGAAAACCATATCTTTACTAGAAAATCATCAATTTTCCGATTTAGATTTAGATAATCTCATCGAGGAGATTAAAAGTATGGGTATCAAGGAAAAACATACCTTAACAAGTTTATTGACTAGAATAATCCAACATTTGCTGCAACTCGCTTATTGGCAATCGGAAAGCCAATATAATGCTAATCACTGGAAAGGAGAAATTACTATTTTTAGAATTGATTTATGGGAAGTTCTTGATGATAATCCAAGTTTAAAGTCCTATCTAGAGAATAGTTTTGATAAATGTTATCAGTCAGCCCTTCGTATCCTAGCTAGAAAAATGGGAGTAAAAATCAATACTTTGCCCAGGGAAAAAATTCTCACTCTTGCCCAAGCTTTGGATGATGATTGGTTTCCTGAATATGAGGATAATAATAACTGATGATTTGGTTGGAGTATAGTTAATTAAGGTGAGGGACTATGGAAACGAACTTATACGAACAGGATTACTATCTTTGGTTAGAGAAAACCATATCTTTACTAGAAAATCGCCAGTTTTCTGAGTTGGATTTAGAAAATTTAATTGAAGAAATCAAAGATATGTCCAGAAGAGAACGTCAGAAGTTAGAGAGTTTACTAACTAAACTCTTGGAACATTTACTTAAATTAACTTATTGGCAATCTAAGCGCGATTACAATAAAAACAAGTGGCGACGGGAGATTTTAAATTTTCGCATTCAAATAAAAAGAATTATTAGCAACAAAAAGGATGGAACTTATAATACAAACTTAGCATCTTACCTCACCGAGATTCTTGAGCAATGTTATGAGGATGCTTGCCATCTATTTGTCGAAGGTTCTGGCATCGATAAAAGACTTTTAAGTGCTACACCTATGGGAGCAATCGACCAAATTTTAGATGAAAATTGGTTTCCTGAGTTTCTCGGAGAGGATTAAGCAATGAAGAGTGATTTATACGAAAAAGATTATTATCTCTGGATAGAGAAAACCATATCTTTACTAGAAAATCATCAATTTTCCGATTTAGATTTGGATAATCTCATCGAGGAGATTAGCGACATGGGCAAAAGCCAACGACAAAGTTTAAAGAGTTATTTGACTCGGTTATTAGAACATTTGCTAAAACTGGTTTACTGGCAGTCGGAATTAGAATATAATCAAAGAGGATGGAAAAATGAAATTCGTAACTTTCGCCTAGGAATTCAACAAATTATTGAAGACAGTCCCAGTTTAAAGCCCTATCTAGCGGAAATTTTCTCGTCCTGTTATCAAAATGCCCGTAAATTGTTTCTGGATTTATCTGGAATGGCTGAAAATTTGGTCGGTTTAGCTCCAATTTGCACTATAGAACAGGCTTTAAATGAGGATTGGTTTCCTGAAATATCAAAATAATGGGGGATAATTATGGAAAAGAACTTATACGAAAAAGATTACTATCTCTGGATAGAGAAAACCATATCTTTACTAGAAAATAATCGGTTTTCTGATTTAGATTTAGAGAATTTAATTGACGAAATTAGTAGCATGGGTAAAAGTGAGAAACGAAGTTTAGAAAGTTATTTAACTCGGTTATTAGAACATTTGCTGAAACTAGCTTACTGGGAATCGGAATTAGAATATAATCAAAGAGGATGGAAAAATGAAATTAGGAATTTCCGTCGTGCCATAAAAAGAATTATTGCCGATAGTCCTAGTTTACAGCCTTATCTAATTGAAATTTTTAACAACTCTTTTCAAGAAGCTCGTATTTCTTTGATCGAATTATCTGGAATGGCTGAAAATTTGGTCAGTTTAGCTCCAATTTGCACTATAGAACAGGCTTTAAATGAGGATTGGTTTCCTGAAATCTCAAAATAATATTGACAGAGTATAAAAGCAAGTGAAGTGGGTAATTATGGAAAAGAAATTATACGAAAAGGACTACTATCTCTGGCTAGAGAAAACCATATCTTTACTAGAAAATCATCAATTTTCTGATTTAGATTTAGAGAATTTAATTGACGAAATAAAATCTATGTCTATCAGTCAACAGAAAGCATTAAAAAGCAATCTGATCGTAATTTTATGGCATTTACTAAAATACTTACAAGAGCCAGAAAAACAAACCAGAAGCTGGGCATTAACCCTTTTTGAGCATCGCGAGAGAATCGAAGAAGATTTAGAAAATAGCCCTAGTCTTAAGAGTTTTTTAACAGAAGACAATTTAAAAAAATGCTATAATAAGGCCAGAAAAAAAGCCGCTATTGAAACAGGGATAAACCTAGAGAAATTCCCGAAGGATTGCCCATTTACTTTGGCAGAAGCCCTAGATTTTGAATTTATTCCTAATCAAAATCAAAACATTTGACTTTTTACCGAAAATCTATTATAACCTAAAAGTGCCATAATATCCAAGTAATCATGTCCTTACATTTAGTTAATTCTTGCCATTCGATGCCCATTTCCCCGATCTTCAATCCAGCGGGAGATGATGCGATCGAAAACCGTTCGATCTGGTTTGGTAACACCACCAACCTGATGCAGTTAAACGATGTCCGCTACACCTGGGCCGTGGGTTTATATCAACAAATGCGCGAAAATTTCTGGATTCCGCAACGCTTAGATATCACTCAAGACGTAACTGAATACGGGCATCTTACCGACGAAGAAAGATATGCTTATGATGGTATTTTATCCTATCTAACTTTTCTTGATTCCGTGCAAACCTGTAATATTCCCCACCTAAAAGGTAGCGTCACTGCGCCAGAAATTAGTCTTTGTATGGCGGAACAAATTTCCCAAGAAGCCATGCACAATCAAAGTTATCAATACTTAATTGAAACCATTATTCCCTCGGATCGCAGAGGCGAAGTTTATGACTTTTGGCGTACCGATAAAGTTCTCAAGGATCGCTGTGAATTTATTGCTAGTCTCTACCAGCAATATATCGATAAACAAACTACTGAAAGCTATTTTATCGCCCTTGTCGCCGATTATTTGCTAGAGAGTTTGTATTTTTACAACGGCTTTATCTTTTTCTATAATCTCGCTTCTCGACAGCTAATGTCCGGTAGTGCTGACGTTTTCAAAATGATCAACCGGGACGAATTAAGTCACGTCCGTTTGTATCAGAAACTTATTCCCGAAGCCATGGCAACTTTTTCCCATTCCGTTGAACAGATTTATGAGATGTTCGATACGGCCGTTAAACACGAATGTCGCTGGACAAATCACATTGTTGGCAACGACATTTTAGGTATTACCGAATACAGTACCGAACAGTACACCAAATACCTCGCTAATATTCGGCTGAAAGCGATCGGACTTGAGCCTTTATACAAGGAAGAAAAGTATAACAAAAGTCCCTATAACCATCTAGAACGCTTCTCCGATACCAAAAAAGAAGGCCACACCAAAGCGAACTTTTTTGAAGCAACCGTTACCAGTTATGTTATGTCTTCTGGCTTAACTGGATGGGATGAAATTTAAAATTTACGGGACAAGAATAACCCAATTCCCTACCATAAAGTGGCAATTTTGTCAAATATTTTGACAACTTTTGACCCTCTATTTGCTGGGAGCCAAGGGGCCTTTTGCTCCTTGGCCCCCGCTCAACCTTTAACGATCCCTACCGGTATCTCGGTAATTATAAGTAGGGGTTGCTGAATAAATCTAAAAACCTTGTTGGATAATATTTTTAGGCTTTTTTGAAATCAAAAAGTGCCAGCCCTTGGAGTGATCGGGGGGGAAATTTAGGCACTTTTTCCCTGAAAATTAGCTAATTGACCCCCTGAAAATCGGTAAAACCCCACACCCTACACCCTACACCCACGAAAAACTTTTTGCCGCAAACCCTAATTATGACGATTGCCATCATAATGAATTCTCGCCCCGGCCCATTGTAATTTTTCCTGTAGAGTCTGATAAAAAGAATAGCTTTCCCGCAGGATAATAAATTGGGCGAATTTTTCAGCTTTGGTAACTCCCACCCATTGCCCGGGCCAAATGGAAGTGGCTAAAGCACCATCCATCCAGAGTTTAGTGTTTAATTCGTAGTCTCCCAGAGGCCAAATACTGACCAGAGATGCTGGGGGAATGACAATCGGCCGACTGGAGAGACTCAAGGGACAAATCGGGGTGACAGCGATCGCCTCCATGCCGGGGTGTATAATCGGGCCATTAGCGGAAGCGGTGTAACAGGTGGACCCCGTGGGAGTAGCCACTAATAGGCCGTCCCCTTGGTACTGATCTACTACTTCCCCGTCCACTTCGATTTCCAGGATCGAGGTGGGCATCCTATCGATACTAGCGGGTTTCACACACATCTCATTCAGGGCATAAAATGCCTCGCTCACTGCCTGGGGGTTTCTTTTATCCCCTTCATAGATTCTGGCCTTTAACATCATCCGTTGTTGTACCGCATAGTGATCGGATTGTAAACGCTCCCAGACCGTCTCCGTATCTTGGAAAATCTCAAAAGGTTCCGTTAAAAATCCCAGATGGCCGCCGACATTCACCGCTAAAATCGGAATGTCTTCGTGAGCTAAATAGCGAGCGGCGGCTAAAATGGTTCCATCTCCGCCCAAAACGATGGCGAGGTCGATTTTTTCCGATGCTGAGGCTAAAAATACTGGATAGGGATTATCTTTAAAGCCACTGGGTCCCATTAAAACTTTACACTGACGGGCTTCTAACTGTTTAGCGCATTTTTCCGCCCATGCTTTACTTTGGGGATGGTTGGCCTTATGGGCAATGATTACTTGTTTTAACTGCACGGAGTTGAGACCTTGTTCGGAGGTTCTATATTTTTAACAATACCAAGACTGGGCAGATCGGGTGAAAAGTAACAGGTAAAAAAGGGGATTGGGGGAATCACCTCGGCCTCACTGTAGCCAATTTGACAGAATTAATCGATAGATAGGGGTAGATGGAAGTAACTAGGATAAGCTCGCAGGTTTTAGCAATGTTATCCCGTTTTTTCCCTGTAAATGCTGTATCTATGCGGCTTTTTCCCAATTATCTCTCTCAACACACCTACCACTTAATTTCCATGCAGGGCTATAATTCTATTAAGATGTGTAACAATTCTCTGGCAAACTCTTGACCAAGGATAACAAATCTGCTCTCCCAAAAAACAGGAAAGGTTTTATTTCTATGACATTAATTCAAACCGCCCAATTATCGCTGGAAACCTCGGCTTTAGCCTTTTTTAAGCAGACAGAAGGACGCTGGCAATCCCAGAGACGTTATTACACCCTCACCCAAGAAACGGAACCCCAAGAAGTTATCAGCACCATCGAGATTAAATATTTACCCCAAGGCAGCGAGCCATTAATTCAACTTGCCCGTTTACATAATCTGGAAGATACAGCCTTATTAGGTGGTACGGAAGTCACTTGGCAAAGTAATTATCTCCGTCCCCAGAGTAAAAAACCCTCCAACGGTTCGACTATATTCGGCATTTTAGATAATATTCTCTATCGCGATCGGGGATTTGCGACGGATAAACCCGTTAGCGCTATTTATACCTTTCCTAACCCCTCTACTCTCTGTCTGAGAACAGAATACGCCGGTTCTGTCTTTGAAGAAGAAATTAAACTCATCGGTCAACAATATCGCACCCGACAAACTATTATCTCTCGCGCCGGTCAAGAATTGATGATCGGTCAATATCTAGAAAAACGGGTCAATTAGTCAAAAAATCGGCGGCTATTCCCATAATTTTGACTTCTATCCTAGTAATAGGGCTGAAATCAAATCAGCCCTTCCCTTAACTCCCCTTTAAACCGGGGTTAAATTGTCTTGATTCTGACTAGCGAGAAACTTCTCTAATTCCGTAATCGCATCGGCATCGACTTTAGTTTGCATGGGACAGAATTTCGGTCCACACATCGAACAAAACTCCGCCGTCTTATAGATATCTGCGGGTAAAGTCTCATCGTGGTATTCCTTAGCGCGATCGGGATCCAAGGATAACTGAAATTGACGATTCCAATCGAAATTATAACGAGCAATGGAGAGTTCATCGTCACGATCCCGCGCTCCGGGACGATGACGGGCGATATCTGCCGCATGAGCCGCTATTTTGTAGGCAATTAAGCCATTTCGCACATCTTCAGCGTTGGGTAAACCGAGATGTTCTTTCGGGGTGACATAACATAACATCGCCGTCCCGTACCAACCCGCCAGAGCCGCCCCGATCGCCGAAGTGATATGATCGTACCCTGGAGCAATATCGGTGACAAGGGGACCAAGAACATAGAAAGGTGCTTCGCTACACTCCTCCATTTGTTTTTTCACATTAAATTCAATTTGATCCATGGGAACATGGCCAGGTCCTTCCACCATCACCTGTACATCGTGTTCCCAAGCGCGGCGCGTCAGTTGGCCGAGGGTTTTTAATTCCGCTAATTGGGCCGCATCGGAAGCATCGTGGGTACAACCGGGACGCAGGGAGTCACCGAGACTAAAAGAAACGTCATAACGCTTGAAAATCTCGATAATTTCATCGAAATGGGTGTAGAGAGGATTTTGCTTGTGGTGGTGCAGCATCCACTTAGCAATAATACCACCGCCCCGGGAGACAATCCCGGTCAGACGGGTTTTGACTAAAGGCAGGTGTTCGATGAGGATTCCCGCGTGAATCGTCATGTAATCTACCCCTTGCTGGGCGTGTTTTTCGATAATATGGAGGAAATCTTCGGGGGTGAGTTTTTCAATATTGCCGTGAACGCTTTCCACCGCTTGATAGATGGGTACAGTACCGATGGGGACGGGAGAAGCATTGATAATCGCAGTGCGAATTTCGTCCAAATTACCGCCACCGGTGGAGAGATCCATCACCGTATCCGCGCCGTATTTGACCGCTAGGTGTAATTTTTCCAGTTCTTCGTTAATATTCGAGGAGTTAGGGGAAGCCCCGATATTAGCATTAACTTTACACTTAGAAGCAATACCGATCGCCATAGGTTCGAGGTTGAGGTGATTGATATTAGCGGGAATAATCAGTCTTCCTCGGGCGATTTCGCTGCGAATCAATTCGGGAGAGAGATTTTCCCGTTTTGCCACATAAGCCATCTCTTCGGTAATTATCCCCTGACGGGCGTAGTGCATTTGCGATACATTTGCTTGTCCGCGCCGGGGGGCAACCCATTCTTGTCTCATAATTTTATTTCCTCTGTAAACAGCTTCCCTACGCTGGAATTACCCAGTCTCAGGTTCTAAGGGTCTTTCTCAGCCTGATTGCCTCAGACACCCCTAGCTATGACGGCAATTGTACCACTGTTGAGGACTGAGGAGATAAAGCTTAAGATTGTTGTTTGATTGGGCAGTTAGGCTAAAACCCACTTAGACCCCCTACAATAAACTTCTTAGGTGACGAATACTTAAATTTTCCACAATTGGGAAAAATTCGGATTAGGAAATCCAGAAAGTACCCGCCCTGGTTCGAGCCTAAACAAGCTCGAATTATCCAAAAAGCGTCGGGATTTTACGTTTCGGTTTCCTTCCAATCTACGGAATTAGTTCCCGATATGACAGTAGGGAAGACCTGTTTAGGAATTGACGCGGGAATTGAAAGTTTTGTCGCTACTTCACGGGGAGATTTAATCAAAGCCCCTCGATTTTTGTTGAAAGTACAGAGTAAGCTTAAATTGCTACAAAGACGCTTGAAACGGAAAACTAAAGGCTCGAACAATTGGTTAAAACTTCAGGAGAAGATAGCAAGATTACACGAAAAAGTGTCTAATACCCGTAGAGATTGGCACTTTAAACTAGCTCATTACTTTTGTGATCTTGCCGATAATATCTTCGTTGAGGATATTAACTTCGTTTCCTGGTCTAGAGGGATTGTTAGAAAACAATCTCTAGATTCGGGCATCGGTAGTTTTATTAACGAGATACTACCGTTTGTCGCTTGGAAACGGGGAAAATATTATCTTAAAGTCGATAAAAACGGAACTTCGCAAGAGTGTCCGAATTGTGGCGCAATTACCGGTAAAAAAGCCTTATCGGAAAGAGTTCACCGGTGTGATTCTTGCGGCCACATTGAACCAAGAGATACGGCATCAGCGAAGGTAATCGAGAACCGAGGAAAAAACGCGGTCGGACTGACCGTGTTAGAAAACGCTTGCGGAGGCGGTCGGTTGGGGGTCGTTCAGTTAAACCTGTTTGATCTAGTCAAGAGCCTATGAACCAAGAATCCCTCGCTAAACCGCGCGAGCGGTTTAGCGGGGGAGAGTCAAGCTTCCACTAAACGAAAAGCCGCACCCAAACCGACAGCGATCTCATCGGGAGAAATTCTGCCATCATGGTTAATATCGATCGCATCAAATACCGCATCGGTTCCCGCCCATTCTTCCCGGGTGATGAAACCATCCCCATCATGATCATAGACTCGAAAAATATCTTCGGCGGCGTGTTCTAGGGTTGACTGACCTTCCAACTGGGTTAAACGTTGAATCAGCAATTGTTCTAATAATTCTAAAGCTTTGGTAAAACCTTGAATACCTTCCGTTAGTTTTTCGGAAGCCATGGCATCTTCGGCGTGCATTTTCTCAAAAGTGGCTTGATCCATGGCAATTTTGACAATATCAAGGGTTGCGGCCTGTGCTGGATCGAGCTTACGGGGTAAATCGGCTTCTGTCCCTTGCAATTGTTCGAGCAGTTTCGGAGAAATGGTTAAAAGATCACAACCAGCTAACTCGCAAATTTCACCGATATTGCGGAAACTTGCCCCCATAACTTCGGTTTTATAGCCAAACTTTTTATAGTAGTTATAGATCTGGGTAACGGATTGGACTCCGGGATCTTCAGCGCCAACGTAGTCTTTACCGGTTTCTTTTTTATACCAATCGAGAATCCGACCGACAAAGGGAGAAATTAAGGTTACTCCCGCCTCCGCACAGGCGATCGCCTGATGGAAACCGAATAATAGGGTTAAATTACAGTGAATTCCCTCTTTTTCGAGGACTTCTGCGGCTTTAATCCCTTCCCAAGTCGAGGCAATTTTAATTAAGACTCTTTCTCTAGAGATACCCGCTTTTTCATACTGGGAAATGAGATAACGGGCCTTGTCGATGGTAGCTTGGGTATCGTAGGAAAGACGAGCATCTACTTCGGTGGAGACGCGGCCGGGGACGATTTGCAGGATTTGCAGACCAAAACCGATCGCTAGGCGATCGAAAGCTAATTTGGCCACATCTTCCGGGGTGGCCTGCTTTCCCAATTCTTTTCTGGCCGCTTGCAGGGTTTGATCGACAATCGGCCGATATGGGGGCATTTGGGCCGCGGCCGTAATCAGGGAGGGGTTAGTGGTGGTATCCTGGGGTGTAAAAGCTTCGATCGCTTGGATATCGCCAGTATCAGCAACAACCACTGTAAATTCCCGTAATTGTTCTAGTAGGGTTTTAGCCATAACTTCTCCAGATGCGTGTTAACGCAAGACTTTATCTGGATCTTAGCGATTCGATCGAGAGGAAGGGGAAAATTCCCGATTGATTTAATTCCCAAGCACAGACCTGGCCAAAGTAAGGATGAGCCGGGGAATCTTTTGGCCACTCCTTGCCCAAAGTCCTTTATTTGTGATAGTATTAGTGATTGTGTCGATTTAATAAAACGGAGTTTATGCCCAAGCTAAAAACGCGAAAGGCGGCGGCCAAACGATTCGAGGCCACGGGAAGCGGCAAAAAAATCAAACGTCGCAAAGCCTTCAAAAATCACCTACTCGATCATAAAAGTGCCGAACGCAAGCGCCGTCGCTTGTCCCAGATTACCCTAGTGGACGAGCGCGACGAGAAGGAAGTGCGCTTAATGTTGCCCTATTTGTAAATTTTCCAGAAAAATCGTCTAAAGGATTATCATGTCTAGAGTAAAACGGGGGAATGTCGCCCGCAAGCGACGCAAAAAAGTTCTCAAATTAGCCAAAGGTTTTCGCGGTTCTCACTCGCGCTTATTCCGTACAGCTAACCAACAGGTAATGAAGGCCTTGCGGAATGCCTATAGAGACCGTCGCAAACGTAAACGCGATTTTCGTCGTCTTTGGATTACCCGCATTAACGCGGCTGCCCGTCAACAGGGCATCAGTTACAGCCAACTGACCGGACAATTAAAGAAAGCTAATATCCTCCTGAATCGGAAAATGTTGGCCCAATTAGCCGTCCTCGATCCCGTCGCTTTTGCTAAAGTGGTAGAAACAGCCAAAGGATAATTTAGCCCCAAGCATGACGGAAACTTGGCAAACGATTCAATTCCCCAGTTCAGAAAGTGCGATCGCTTTAGCGGGTCATCAAGAAGCTAACCTCAAATTGATCGCCAGGCAAACTGGGGCGAATTTAGTCCTCAGAGGCATGGAATTGCGGATTGCGGGGCAACCGACCCCGGTGGAGCGTGCCACAGCGATTGTGCGCTCCTTAAGTATTTTATGGCAAGAGGCCAAGTTAATCGCCGAAGCCGATATTATGACCGCTATCCATGCCCTCGATACGGGGCGTTCTAGCGAGTATAAAGAACTACAGCAGGATATTCTCGCTCGTACCCGTCGCGGGGAGCTAATTCGGGCGAAAACCTTCCGTCAGCGTCAATATATCCAAGCGATTCAAAGTCACGATATCACCTTTTGTATTGGACCTGCCGGCACAGGTAAAACTTTTTTAGCCGCCGTTTTAGCAGTACAAGCTTTATTAGAAGATAAAGTAGAACGGATTATCCTCACCCGGCCGGCCGTGGAAGCGGGGGAAAAATTAGGCTTTCTCCCGGGGGATTTACAGCAAAAAGTCGATCCTTTTTTGCGTCCCCTCTACGATGCTTTATACGAATTTATCGAAGCGGCCAAAATTCCCGACCTGATGGAACGGGGTAAAATCGAAATCGCACCCTTAGCTTATATGCGGGGACGAACCCTAGCTAATGCTTTTGTTATCGTTGATGAGGCCCAAAATACCACCCCAGCACAGTTAAAAATGGTCTTAACTCGCTTGGGATTCGGTTCGCGCATGGTAGTAACTGGAGATGTCACCCAAACCGATTTACCGCAACAACAGGAATCGGGGTTAATTGCCGCTCAAAAAATCCTCAAATCAGTAGAAGGGATCGCTTTTTGTTACCTATCGCGGGCCGATGTGGTGCGTCATCCCTTAGTACAAAAAATTGTCTCAGCTTACGAACAGCACGAAAAATAACAGATTGTTGAGATAGTCGCTCTTGTAATCTTGCGAGAGGGTTAGCAAGATGTCTAATTAATTTTGCTTAGGTACTTAGTAATTAGTGATTCTGTTAAGCTGTACTGTATTTAAACTACCTACAGGGTTTTTTAGTACAAATGCTCAAAACCCCTCCTCCTGCTCCCCTCTCATAGACAGTCTTAACAAGTAATTTAGATACATCAACAGCCGCTCAGTTATTAGTATTCTCCCCCATCATTTTTTTTCTGGTCTAAAAGATGATTATAGATCACACTTTTGAGAGATTGCCAAAAAGGAACTAATAAAATATTCAGAAGTAAGAAAATAGTAGTCAGACCATAGGGAAACATCGCCATTTGTTGGAAAAAAAGAGGATTTTCTGCGAGCGTTTGCCAGTCCTCCACCGATTCCAAACTACTATAAAAAGAGGAAAAATTGACCCAAAAGGGAATTGAAGCCAAAGCCCATGACAGAATATAAACTGGAATAATTAATAAACTGGCAATAAATATCACTCCCACAATTCTCCAAGCCGAGTTTTTAGTTAAATGCCAACCTCTCTTGATTGCTTGCCAACTGCCTAAATTATCTTCAATTACTAAGGGCAATTCGGCAATGCAAATGCGAGCAGATAACCAAAGGAAGAAAAAAGCAAGACAGAAAGAAGCCAGTAAAATAAGCAATACACCAAGGATGGGGATAAAACTGACTAGCACCAGAGACAGCATTATCGGCAAGATTATTGCCGCTCCCAACAAACCGAGCAAAACCTGCATCCACCACAAGCGCCACATTTTCGGCTTAACTTTTTTTTCCGCTTGTCCGGCAGTTTCCGGCTGATAAATGATGTCTTGAAAAGCTAATCGTGAGATAACCGCACTATTAAAAAGAGACTTAGCGGCCGAGAAAATTTGTACTGGGAAAAGAAATAAACGTAAACCAATATCGCTGCCTTCTTCGGGGGTAATTGTTTGATAAAGTAATTGACTGAGAATTAATTGCAAAACTAAGGGAAGAAGCGACCACAAACAGGCGCGGACAGCAAAGAATACATAAGTTGGGAAGCGATCACGATAAAGACGGAAGGCAGTATTAATCGTATTGCCAATATTCAAAGGCTCGATGGAATTGTTAGTCACGGTGGGACTCCTTACAGAATGCCACCACTATATTAGGTTAGGTAACTAATCACAGCTAAAAAACTTCCAATTTAATCAATATTTCCAGCTAAGACAACAATCGGAAAATTTTGGACTAATTAGCCGTCCTCGCTCCCGTCGCTTTTGCTAAAGTGGTAGAATTTGGCCAACGATTCAATTCCCCGGTTGAGAAAGGGCGATCGCATTGATGGTCTTAACTCGCTTGGGATTCGGTTCGCGCATGGTAGTAACTGGAGATGTCACCCAAACCGATTTACCGCAACCACAGGAATCGGGGTTAATTGCCGCTCAAAAAATCCTAAAATCAGTAGAAGGGATCGCTTTTTGTTACCTATCGCGGGCCGATGTGGTGCGTCATCCCTTAGTACAAAAAATCGTCTCAGCCTACGAACAGCACGAAAAATAACAGATTATGGATATTAAAAATGGTTTCGTCGATGCGGTGGGTAATACTCCCCTAATTCGTCTCAATAGTTTTAGCGAGGAAACCGGCTGCGAGATTCTCGGTAAGGCCGAATTTCTTAACCCCGGTGGTTCGGTCAAGGATCGCGCCGCTTTATATATTATTCAAGAAGCGGAAAAAGCCGGTACTCTCCAACCGGGGGGAACCGTTGTCGAAGGAACCGCCGGCAATACTGGCATCGGTTTGGCCCATATCTGCAATGCTAAAGGTTATAAATGCCTGATTATCATTCCCGATACCCAATCCCAAGAGAAAATCGACCTCTTAAGAACCCTTGGCGCGGAAGTGCGTACTGTTCCCGCCGTTCCCTACCGAGATGCCAATAATTACGTTAAATTATCGGGGAGATTGGCCAGTGAGATGGAAAATGCTATCTGGGCTAATCAATTCGATAATCTGGCTAATCGTCGCGCTCACTACGAAACCACCGCCCGGGAAATCTGGGAACAAACCGACGGTAAAATTGATGCTTGGGTGGCTGCCACGGGAACCGGGGGAACCTATGCGGGGGTGGCGATGTTTTTAAAAGACCAAAATCCGCAGGTGCGTTGTGTGGTGGCGGATCCGATGGGTAGCGGTTTATATAGTTATGTGAAAACCGGGACAATTACCCTGGAAGGTAGTTCAATTACTGAAGGGATTGGTAATAGTCGTATTACGGCTAATATGGAAGGCGCACCCATAGATGATGCCATTCAAATTGATGATCCCACTGCCATTAAAGTTGTTTATCAACTATTACAAAAAGATGGTTTATTTATGGGGGGTTCTGTGGGTATTAATGTGGCTGCTGCCGTGGCTTTAGCTAAACAAATGGGGCCGGGACACACCATCGTTACTGTTCTTTGTGATGGTGGGGCCCGTTATCAATCTCGTTTATATAATCCTCGATGGTTGGCTGAGAAAGGATTGGCTTAATCAGGAATTATCGGCTCATAAATTAGTTGAGATAATGGTAGGGGGAGGGCAACAATGAGGGAAGGCAGCAAGGGAAAATGAGGCGCTTCGGTTGGGCAAACACTTGAGACAAGAGGCTCTTCGGGAATTGTTATGCAAATAATTAACTTAAAATAAAATTCGATGAGAGCGCCTACGCTCAAAAGTAGCTGAAATCCATATAGAGAAGGACTTAAGGCACAAACAAGTTAATACCAAAAGATAGACAATCGAGT
>NZ_JADBSZ010000175.1:0-7527 GCF_020246425.1 Microcystis sp. M079S1 | reverse complement strand
TTGCTGAATAAATCTAAAAACCTTGTTGGATAAGACTTTTGGACTTTTTTCCCCTCAAAAAGTGCCAGCCATTGCGGGGATCGGGGGAAAATTCAGGTACTTTTTCCCTGAAAATTAGGTAGTTGACCACCTGAAAATCGGTAAAACCCCACACCCCACACCCCACACCCCACACCCTGCCCCTAGGAAAAGCTTTTTCAGCAAACCCTAACTATATTCTTTTAATTTAGCTGAGAATAACAAGCTAGATATCTTGGTCGCGCCAATAATGTATTGAGAGTTGATTAACCGTATCTGTGGAAAAATAATGGTGGAAAGATCATAAATTTAGAAGTTCAAAGACGAAATAGATAAACCCTCCATTATACCATAAAAAATTTTTGCAAGAGGTCTATTCAATCATTCCAATCACAGTTGAGACTAATTATGTGATGGACGGTGAAGGTACAAATCAGCTTGCCTTCAGAAGCTGATCACTGTTTACTGTTTACTGATCACTGATTACTGATTACTGATCACTGATAATAACCCTTGACCGCCAAAACGGACAACATCGGTACAAAATAACCCCGTTTCCTCCTGCACAGCTTCTATAGCTTTAACTGCCGCCTCCGGACTAAGATGAAAAGTATTTAAACTAATCCCTTTTACCTTCACTTCCCCGAAACTTCCGCCGGCGCTGGCAGTCATTTCGTAGAGTTTAATCACTTCTGTTAGGGGAGGGATGAGAATATCGGGTAAATCCTTGATATGAATTTGTCCAGCGCGATGGACGAGAATTAACCCCGTTGGTTGACTGCCACGCATTAAGGGCAAGGTAGCAGTCGAACCGGGGTGTAATAGCGAGCCTTGACCCTCAATAAACAAAATATCGTTATTTTCCGCCGATTCTAGCACCAAAGCCTCGATCGCACCAGCAGCATAATCGACGCGCACTGCATCCAAGGGTACACCTTTCCCCGCGATCATAATTCCCCCCTGTCCAGTGGCTAAAAATTGCGATTTTAGCCCTTTTTCTGGGGCAACCCGATGTAATTCGATGCTAGTGGACATTTTGCCCACACTCATATCCGTGCCTACGGTTAAAATACGCTGACAGGTTAAATTTTTCGCCCGCGCTTGCCCAATTTTTAGGTCTTGGGGTTCCAGACGGATATCCCAAATCCATTGATCCGGTTTAAGCTGAGGAAAAAGGGGTTTTAGGGGTGTATGGAGACCATTAACGAGGGATAACCCTACATTTACCCCCTCTTTGATTTCTTCTAGCCAATGGGGGGGTAAAATACCTCCTGAGGGTGCGATGCCAATTAACAGGGTATCGGGATGATAGGTTAAAGCTTCCCTAACACTAGCAACAATCGGCAAGGGGCGATCGATTCCGGCCACTTCTTTTAAGGCGCTGCCGGCGCTTTCTGCGTCAATAATCGCCACTACCTGCGCTTTTCCGTAACGCAGATAACTTAACCCGGTTTTGCCGCGAGTTCCTTTGATTCCTTCGTGGAGAAGAATCGCTACTTTCTTGTCAGGAGTCAAATAATTAGTCATCTTTTAAGCTGTTCGTAATTTAAATTGCTTGTTGAGACGAGGCAAGAGGCAACAGGCAAAAGGCAACAGTAAAGGGATTGGGGGAGATTCGGCTAATCTAAGAATAAGCGGTTTAAATACGTCTTAGCTTATCCGTAAACTAACACCCAAACCGGGTGAATTATTTGGTTGTAAACGTCCCTTTTCTAAGCTTAATCCCGTGAAGGGATCATCGCGTAAATTTAAATGACTATCTAGGTCGAGATAGTTGACAAGCGGGCCAAGATGTGCTAGGGCAGTATTGGCTAAACTGCTATCAGAGTAACATCCGAACATAATTTGCAGTCGGCAAGCTTGGGCAACATGAATCATTCTTTGCACTTCCGCTAATCCACCAGCTTTCATTAGTTTAATATTAATGCCGTGGACTCGATCGGCCAGTTTCGGGATATCTTGACTAGAAAAACAGCTTTCATCAACGAAGATGGGTAGGGGCGATTTTTCGTATAAATCAATTAAATCTCGTTCTTGTCCCACGGATAGGGGTTGTTCCACATAAATAACGCCTTTTTCCTCTAACCATTGGCACATTTTCACCGCATCGCTAAATTGCCAACCACCATTAGCATCGACAGTTAGGGGCAAATGGGGGACAATTTCTTTAATGGCCAGAATTATGGCTCGATCGGCTTCTATACCTTCCGGTGAGCCTAATTTGACTTTTAATAAGCTAAAATCGCCGATTTCTAGCCAATCTAACAGCCTTTTCTGCACATTTTCTGGAGAATTTAAACCGATAGTAACAGAAACCGGCGGAATTAAAGAGCGATCGAGTCCAAAAATTTGCCAGAGAGGTAAATTAGCTTTTTTGCCTAACCAGTCGTGCAGTGCCGTATCAATAGCGGCACGAGTAGCCGAAGATATCTGATTTTGCCATAAAATTTTCTCAATTTCTTGGCGTTGACAGGGATGAAAAGATTGTAAAATAGGAGCGATCGAGTTTAATTCTTGCAGGATTTTATCGGGTTTTTTCTCCTCGCTGGTAATATCAAAAGGGGATGCCTCTCCCCAACCTTCGATATTTTCCTCGCTAATTTTCAGCCAGATATTAGTATTTTCGCTGGTAGTGCCGCGACTAATCCTTAAAGGTACTCGTTTATGAATAGTAAAAGTTTGCCAGTTTAGAAGCATAATTCACCTCGGGATGATCGGGGAATAGGAACAGAAAAATTATCTACACTTACCCAAATCCTTACTTCTGTCCACTCTCCCCGCAATCATACAACTTCCGGCGGTGTTTTTCGTCAAAGACAAAATATGATAGGCTAACCGAAGGTGTAAGCAAGACGGCTGCGGGTTAGGAAATGGGATGAAATAGGAGTGAGTTAACCAAAATCAATGATTAAGAAAAAGATTTCTTACTGGGTAAATGGAGGTATTGCCCTCATTGATCGCTATCTGATCAGCCAACTACTACCCCCATTTTTATTTAGTGTTGGTTTATTTGCCTCTTTGGGAGTAGCGATCGGGAATCTTTCCGATTTAGCTAATCAGGTAGTTGATGCCAATCTACCCCTCGCTTCGGCCCTAGAAATTCTCCTGTTAAAAGTGCCAGAATTTGTCACTTATTCCCTGCCGGTTTCTCTTTTGCTGGCCACTTTAATCACCTACGGTCGTTTAAGTAGTGATAGTGAAACCGTTGCCCTGCAAAGCTGTGGAGTCACTCTTTATCGTCTTTTTATACCCACTTTTTGCCTGAGTTTAATAGTTACAGTTGTGACATTTTTATTAAATGAATATGTGGTTCCCAATGCTAATTATCGAGCCACAGAAATTTTAGTGCAGAAAATTAATAAAGAAGCAAGTTTTTGGAAAAATAAAGATTTTTATTATCCAGATTATGAAATAAAAACCCTAGAAAATGGTACGATTAATCGCAATTTAATAAGTTTATTTTATGCTGAACAATTCGACGGTGAAAAGATGAAAACAGTCACCGTTATCCGTTGGCTAAAACAAGAATTAAATCAAATTATTATCGCCGATTCGGCCCGTTGGAATGCCGTCGATAACGTCTGGGACTTTTTTAACGGCATTATCTATGAATTAACCCCCCCTAACGCCTCCTATAGCCAAGTTATCCCCTTTAAAGCCGAAAAAATCGCTTTATCTCGCTCCGCTTTCGATTTTGCTCGTCAAAGCCGCGATCCCTACGAGATGAACATACCACAGGCGATCGAATATGTGCAACTGCTCAAACTCAGTGGCGATGATAAGAGAGTCAGGTTTTTTCAAGTGCGAATCCAGCAAAAAATCGCCTTTCCCTTTGTCTGTATCGTCTTTGCTACCATAGGTTGTGCCTTGGGTTCTCTACCGCAAAGAATCGGTCGGGGAACCAGTTTCGGTCTCAGTGTCGCCATTGTTTTCCTCTACTATCTTTTAAACTTCTTAGTGGGCAGCTTGGGACTAACCGCCACCCTCTCCCCCTTCCTAGCTGCCTGGCTGCCTAATTTTTTCGGTTTTGGTTTAGGTCTGTGGTTATTATGGCGACTTAACGGTTAGACTTTTTTGAAAATTTTCGTCAAGATAGGAGACGTAGAGTTATAGCAGGCCTCTTAGTCTATGTTTCCCTTCTTCTTTAACACTTGTGGCAGCACTTCCCGCCAAGAATGTCAAGAGCGTAAATTAACATTCCTCAAATGGATGCGCGATGACCTCGAAACCCGTCTAGCGGGATTAAATGCCGCTATCGAAACTATCGAGCGTCAAATCAGTCGGGAAGGTCAATAAACCCTGAAAATAGGCGAGTTTTACCCTCGCCTTCTCCCCACAATTAGCTAAGAGAGATAACTTGACAGTTGTATTCGCCAAGAGAGATAATAGTAGTTTGTGTGAACTTTAGCTAGACTAAAATACCTTGGCTAACGTTATTGTAATCGGCGCTCAGTGGGGCGACGAAGGAAAAGGAAAAATCACGGATCTGCTGAGTCGATCGGCGGATGTGGTGGTGCGTTCTCAAGGTGGCGTAAATGCGGGTCATACCGTCGTCGTCGAGGAGCAAACGTTCAAACTCCATCTAATTCCCTCTGGGATTCTCTACCCAGATACGGAATGTATAATCGGCTCAGGAACAGTCATAGATCCCTCGGTGTTACTCAAAGAGATGGCGCAATTACACGCCCTCAATGTCACCACCGACAATCTCTATATCTCGCAAACGGCTCATGTCACTATGCCCTATCATCGGCTGCTCGATCAAGCATCCGAGGAAAAACGGGGTAAATATAAAATCGGCACCACGGGAAGGGGTATCGGCCCCACCTATGCCGACAAATCCGAGCGCATCGGCATTCGAGTCATCGACTTGATGAATACCGAGAATCTGCGGCAAAAACTAGAATGGACGATCAATTATAAAAACGTCATTTTAGAAAAGTTATATAACTTACCGCCTTTAGATGCGAAGACGGTGATCGAGGAATATCTAGAATATGCGGAGATACTGCGTCCCCATGTGGTCGATAGTTCCCTAAAAATCTACGAGGCAATCCGCAAGCGTAAGAATATTCTTTTTGAAGGGGCCCAAGGCACCTTACTCGACCTCGATCACGGAACCTATCCCTACGTTACCTCCTCCAATCCGATCGCCGGCGGTGCTTGTGTGGGTTCTGGCATCGGTCCGACGGTAATCGATCGAGTGATCGGTGTGGCCAAAGCTTACACCACTAGGGTAGGGGAAGGTCCATTTCCCACGGAATTAGAGGGGGAGATCGAGCAGTTATTATGCGATCGTGGGGCGGAATTCGGGACTACCACCGGCCGTCGTCGTCGCTGTGGTTGGTTTGATGCGGTGATCGGTCGTTACGCGGTGCGAATCAATGGTTTAGACTGTCTAGCGATCACCAAGTTAGATGTTCTCGATACCCTAGAGGAAATCAAAGTCTGTGTGGCCTACCAATTGGACGGCCAAACCTGTCGCCATTTACCCAGCAGTGCCGGGGAATTCGCCCGTTGTCAACCGATTTACCGAACGATGCCGGGGTGGCAACAACCCACCAGTGATTGTCGCAGTCTGGAAGACCTACCCAAACAGGCCCTCGATTATCTAAAATTCCTGGGGGCGATCATGGAAGTACCGATCGCTATTATCTCCCTAGGAGCTAGTCGCGACCAAACTATCATCGTTGAAGACCCCATTCACGGGCCAAAACGCGCTCTTTTGGACGAAAATGGCTCACCTTGGGATAATCACGAATTTTAAATCATTGCTAAAGAGGATTAGTCAACTATGCAAGTTAGCGTTGAATGTCAAAAAAGACCCGAAAATATTAACCCCAGGGCCCTACGTCGTCAGGGTTTGATCCCGGCGGTTCTCTACGGCCACAACGGCACGGAATCGGTTTCCCTCGTGGTGGGAGAAAAAGCGGCCTTAACCCTGCTCAAAAAGGCCTCGGTAAATAATACCTTGGTGGATGTGAATGTTCCCGAAATGCCTTGGACGGGAAAAGCTTTGATCCAAGAGGTACAATCTCATCCTTGGAAAAGAAATCTCTATCACCTCAGTTTCTTCTCAGTATCTGCCCACGGTAAGCTCGATATCGTTGTTCCGATTAAAGCCATGGGAGAAGCGATCGGAACCAAACAGGGCGGTTTAATCGAACAGTTCGTCAACGAAGTTAATGTCTCCTGTATTGCCGATAATATCCCAGAAGTGATCGAATTTGATGTTTCGGAGATCGGTGTGGGGCAATCCCTGCTCGTGGGTGATTTAAAAATGCCGGAAGGGGTAACTTTAAAAGACGATCCCCATACCACCGTTTTTGCCATTGTTGCCGCTAAACGGTAAATTCAGTGATCGGTGGTCGGGTGATCGGGTTTTGGGGTGATAGGGTGATGAGACAGCTTCCCCCTCCCCAACCCCCACTCTGCCATAACTGCTACTGCATACTTTGTGCTTTTTGTCAAAAAAACTTTTTCTTTGCAATAAAACTACACAAAAAAAAGAGCATCGTTGTGGGTGAAATTGACTAATTTACCTGTCTTAATTAGGATCACCCTGTAGGTGTAGCAAGGGTTTCAAGCATTGCTGTCCAAAAAAGCACAGAATAACCCACTATGAAATTCTATCAAATCGCTGTAACCATTACAACATCGTTGTTAAATAAAAATCTTTCTCAATTAATTCTTAAGAATTTGTAAATATTGCGAAATGTTAATTTAAATATTCTCAAGTTTTTGGAGTCAATAGATAATTTTTGTTTATCTTTGGCGCACATTGGGTTAGAAGTCGGGAGTTAGGAGACAGGAGACAGGAGACAGGAGACAGGAGATTATTTCTATTTATTCTCCCCACACTCCACACCCCACACCCAACACCCCACACCCCACTTCCCCACTGCCCTCTCCGGTACTCCGGTGCGCCCCTCTCCCTGCTGCCATCTACTGGAGGGTTATAGCGTGAAAACGCTCAAATAGCTCCTCGCGGGCGGATTCGATTGATAATAGCCGTGCGCTGCAAAGGAGGCAAGAAATAGACCCCTTCGGGCTAATTCGGGTCTAAGGCCGCCCCAAAACCGTTTAATATAGTCTCACTAACCAGAGGCGCAAGAATCCATAAACGGGGCAAATTTTCCTGATTGTAGGGGCTATTTTCTCGTTTGGCCTGTCGCTGTAGTTCAGCAAAAACGGCGGTTAATTTCGAGAGACAATTACGCACATCGGCACGAGTGGGAGAATTACGATCGGGTTCTAGGAGAGGGCTCTTTAGGGCAATTTGACCTAATAATCCTAGATTATCGACAGTTATCTGCCGATCTGGATGGGGCGAAAAAAATAGATCAATCTGTTGGGTTTCGTCGGTAAGGGACTTGCGCTTTGATAATGTACCTTTTGGGCGAACGCAGTTCGCCCCTACATTGTGGACAAAATCCGTTACTGTAGGGGCGCAAAGCTTGCGCCCTCCGATCGATTGGGATATTATTTCCACGCAAGTCCCTAATTTCT
>NZ_JADBSZ010000174.1:0-7696 GCF_020246425.1 Microcystis sp. M079S1 | reverse complement strand
TCGTTAGCATGACTTTCTGGTGATTGTTCTGCTTTATTTTTGGACTTTTCTAGTCGCAAATATTTTCTGAGATTAGAGGTTTGCCAACCAAAGCGAGTATGGACTGTTGCCAATTGAGACAGTTGCTCAATTGCCCATTTTTGTCCAACCATAACCGACGAGAAACCTTTTCCAGACTTAGCTCCTTTTCTACCAGAAGTTAGATCAATATCGGCTTTGATGTACTCAAAGTAAATATCGGTAATTGGATAGATTTTGGTTAGTTCAGAAACGACTCGAAGTTCAAGTTGACGATTAGCTCTGATTGAGGGAGCTAATTTTCCTTGTTTTCTATTTGAAAATCGTTTTTGTCGATGCACTCTTAGATTAAAAGAAAGTTGGCGGTTAATCCGTCTTTTTCTACGTCCTTTTCGCATTAACCGTCTATTGTCCATGCGCTCTCTTACTCGCTTAAAAGGAAGTTCTAAGTGAGCCTTCCAAAGAGTAAAAAGGGAGGATTGAACACCAATTCCAGAGAATAATTTACCCGGGTCAATACCAATGGCAATCGGTTGGGTTTTGTTATCGGAAGGTTCATCGGTTAGCTGGACATAGAAAATATCTAAGTCGTTGAATTTGCCGATAGCTTTTCCTTCTTTAATCCACCGCCTGGCCCGACTGGGTTTGGTGGGCATCAACGGTTTTCCGTCTTTTGAGATAACAGGAACTCTTGCCATGGAGATAATCCTTAAGAGTGAAGTTAATGTCCCTTACCGCAACACAATCAAGATGTCTTGTCTAACAACGCTTTACCAATAAAGCTGAGAGGGAATCCGAACTAGGGAAGTATTCGGAGGTCTGGGCCAGATTGTGTCTCGATGCGGTAGTCTCTACTTGCGTCGCCTAAATTGGTTTAGGCAAGCCCCGTCCCTTTTAGGGCGGGGTTAGTGACTAGTCTGTTTAAAAGTTCTCGCTGGGGATTCCCAGAAGGATTTTGCCGAGAGGCACTCTGACAAACTGCAATTTCTAATTAACTCTCGCTCGACCTCCTGCCCAACACTATGGTTAAATCGTTCTGCTTGTCAACCCCCTTCGAGAATCGACTCTAGAAATATTACCTCAATATGGTATCGGTAAACTTAATCCCTTTCAAAGAATAAAATTTTCCCAAGCTCTCAGACTAGGTTTCCCCCCGTATCTCTTACCTAAGACAGAGGCTGTCAAAGAATAAAATTTTCCCAAGCTCTCAGATGAGTCCTGAATGGTTAGCCTATAGTAAAGACAGCCCCCTGAGTTGATAACAAAACCCATGCAGAAATTGGTGGAAGTTTTAGCTGATAAACAAGCTCTGATCGCAAAATCTCTGGCGCTGGTTCTGGAAAAAATCACAACCAGCCTCGACCAACAGGACTATTTTACCATCGCTCTGTCTGGCGGTAGTACCCCGAAACCTCTCTACGAGGCTTTATCCTCTCAACCCCTCGACTGGTCAAGAATTCACGTTTTCTGGGGAGATGAGCGCTACGTTAGTCCCGATCATCCTGACAGTAATCAACGCATGGCCCGGTTAGCATGGCTCGATCGCATACCGATCCCGGCCGCTAATATTCATCATGTTCCCACGGATGACCCCGATCCCCAGCTGGCCGCCCAAAAATACGATGATCATCTCCGCCAATGGTTTGGGGTCAATTCTCCCGATTTTCCCGTTTTTGACCTGATTTTATTGGGAATGGGCGATGATGGTCACACCGCCTCTCTCTTTCCCCACACGGCAGCTTTAACGGTCAGCGATCGCTGTATCACCGTCGGCGAGAAAGACGGCAATCCCCGCTTAACTTTTACTGTTCCCCTAATCAATCAGGCCCGTTGTGTGATCTTTATCGCTGCCGGCGAAAGTAAACGCCCCGCTCTACATGAGATTTTCTCTGCCTATGGTGACTCTTTCTCCTATCCTTCCCGTCTCATCCACCCCCCGGCCGGGGAATTATATTGGTTGCTCGATGCGGCCGCTGGTTCCTCTTTTGTCTAGAGAATAGGGGAATAGGGGAATAGGGGAATGGGGGAATTCAACTAAAACCCTAAAACCTAACCCCTAATCTGCTTTTTTACTTTTTACTTTTTACTTTTTCCTTAAAAATGATCGTTTGTCCTAATTGCGAACATACTAACCCCGATGAGGCCAGTCAATGCGAGGCCTGTTACACTCCCTTGCCGCGGATGTCTTCCTGTCCTAGTTGTGGGGCAACCATCCAAACTGATGCCACCTTTTGCGGTCAGTGTGGCTACAATTTACAGCCTAATTCCGTTCCCATGGTGGCAGCCCAACCCGAATCGGAACCTGAACCCGTCCCACCAGTCCCTACACCCACCGTCGCCTCGATCGCACCTCCTCCTGTTGCCCCCCCACCGGTTCGGGCTGCCACCCGCTTACAGACGGAAATAGCTAGTTTGCAGCACCTGCAAACCGATAGCAAAATTGAATTACCCCTACATCTATCGGTAATTCATATCGGCAAACCTAACGATCGCATTCCCCCCGATATCGATGTTTCCGGTTTTCCCGATTCTGATATCGTCTCCCGGGTTCATGCCGATATCCGCGTCGAAGCGGGCATCTATTACCTCGAAGACAGCGGCAGCGCTAACGGAACCTACGTTAATCACACTCCCCTACCCCCCGGTAATCGTCATCGTCTCCGGGCTGGCGATCGCATTTCCCTCGGTAAAGGGGACAAAATGACTTTTATTTTCCAAATGTCTTAAAAGGGTACAGGTGTTAGGGGTTAGGGGTTAGGGGTTAGGGTTTTAGGGTTTTAGTTGAATTCCCCCACTTCCCCACTTCCCCATTTCCCCACTTCCCCACTTCCCCATTTCCCCACTTCCCCATTTCCTCACTGAAAATTATGCGTACAAATTGGCGAATCGGCTCTTTATTGGGCATTCCTCTCTATATTGATTCCTCGTGGTTTTTGATTCTGGCTTTTGTCACCTTGATCAATGCCACTGATGCAGAAATTCAGTCTCTGGCCGCCCAGAGTTCTGTTTTAGCGTGGTTACTTGGTTTAATCATGGCTTTATTGCTGTTTATCTCGGTTTTACTCCACGAATTAGGTCATAGTTTCATGGCTCGTTGCCAAGGCATTGAGGTCAATTCCATTACCCTGTTTCTCTTTGGAGGTATGGCCTCGATCGATCGAGAATCTCGGACTCCTCCAGAGGCCCTGCAAGTAGCGATCGCTGGACCCGCCGTTAGTTTTCTCCTGTTTTGTCTCTTATCCCTAGCCAGTCACTTACCCTATTTAAACGCCAATTTAACTTATATATGCGGGCATTTAGCGATAATTAACCTGTTTTTGGCTCTATTTAATCTTATCCCCGGTTTACCCCTCGATGGGGGTCAAATTTTCAAAGCAATGGTCTGGCAAGCGACTGGCGATCGCTGGAAGGGTTTACATTGGGCTGCGATCAGTGGTCAATTCATCGGTTGGTTGGGGATTATTTTAGGGATTTTCTTGGTTCTCTTGACGGCAGATGTGGGGGGTGCCTGGTTAGGATTAATGGGCTGGTTTATCCTCAGAAATGCCAGCGCCTACGATAATTTGACTAATTTACAGGAAAGTCTCCTCAATTTCACAGCGGGAGAGGTGATGAGCAGACATTTGCGGGTTTTAAACGCCCATCAAACCCTACAGGAATTCGCCCAAGAATACGTTTTAGACCGCGCGGCTGCCAATACTGCTTATTTTGCCGCTTCCGAGGGGCGTTATCGGGGATTAATTCGGGTGGAAGATTTACAGGCGATCGAGCGGAGTTTCTGGTCAGAAAAACAACTGCTTGATATTGCCCATCCCCTCGCGGAAATTCCCAGTGTTGAGGAAAAAACCCCCTTAGTGACAGTGGTGCAAAAATTGGAAACCATCCCGGACCGCATGATCACGGTGTTAACACCAGCCTCCGCCTTAGCGGGAGTGATCGATCGCGGCGATATCCTCAAGGCAATTGCGATTAAATACCAACTTCCCCTAGAGGAAACGGATATTGAACGCGCTCGCGAGGGAGTTTACCCCAGTTATTTGCCCTTAAATGTTATTGCTGCCGCTCTCGACAAGAGTGAACCGCCAAAAATCGGCGAACCGTCCTTAATGTCCTGACGTAGAGAGGATGGAAGATAATAATCTTGAATCTGGCTAATCCGAAAATTTCCTCGCTGGTTAACCTGCCACAATTTCCCCGTTTCCACATCTAAACAACTTAACCAGCCTTGGCCGTAGGCCCAAGTATCGATACAAATGGCATGGCCGAGATTAATCGGTTTCCCGCTTTTTTGGCTGGTATGGCCGCAAATCATGGTTTTTCCCGAACTATGGGCGGCGGGATATTGAAATTTCTCCCAAAAGAGTTTGTATTCTGGTTGTCTGGCTAGGGGTAGATGGGGATCGAGACTAGCGTGAACAAATAAATGATTGGCAGTTTCGTAGCTATTTATACAGACTTTTCCTAAAAAATCCCAGTGGGATTCGGGAATTTTAATCAGGTGGCCTTCGCTATAGGATTTGAGGGTGGCTTTACCGCCTTTTTCTAACCAGAGACGCTGTTTGAGGGGGTTGTTACGGGCTTGTAGCATGATAATCTCGTGATTACCCTTGAGGGGAATCAAATTTCCCTGTTTATGTAGGGAAATCAGGCGATCAATCACCCCTTTCGAGTCTCTGCCCTTATTAACGTAATCACCGAGGGTGATTAAAGTATCTTGCGGTTTGGGATTGACGATCTCTAGCAAGTGATCTAGAGCTTTCGAGCAACCATGAATATCGCCGATCGCTAAGGTTCGCATGAGGATTTAGTAGGGGATTAGGGCATAGGTAGGGTTTGCGGCAAAAAGTTTTTCGTGGGGGCAGGGTGTGGGGTGTGGGGTGTAGGGTGTAGGGTTTTACCGATTTTGAGGTGGTCAGTTACCTAATTTTCAGGGAAAAAGTCCAGGAATTTTACCCCCGATCCCTCCAATGGTAGGCAATTTTTGAGGTCAAAAAAGTCTAAAAGCCTTATCAAACAAAGTTTTTAGATTTATTCAGCAAACCCTAGGTACGGGTAAAAGTATTAAAAAAATCTGCTCACGACAAACAGCGATTATCGGTGATCTTGCTTAGGGTAACAAAAAGGCTTACAGTAAAATGTACCATAAATTATCAAATCTACTAAATTAATTAAGCTGTGCCGAAAGTTGTTATTGCAGGTAACTGGAAAATGCACAAAACCCAGAGAGAAGCTTTGGAGTTTTTGCAAGATTTTAAATCCCATCTAGATGAAACCCCCGACGACCGAGAAGTAGTTCTTTGCGCCCCTTTCACAGCTTTAGCTGTCCTCTCTAAAACCCTCCACGGCGGTCGTATTCGCTTGGGGGCGCAAAACGTCCACTGGGAAAAATCGGGGGCTTATACGGGCGAAATCTCGGCGGATATGTTAACCGAAATTGGGGTTCACTATGTGGTTATCGGTCACAGTGAACGCCGGCAATATTTCGGCGAAACCGATGAAACCGTCAATTTAAGGGTTATATCTGCCCAAAAACAAGGTTTAATCCCGATTATCTGCGTGGGAGAAAGTAAAGCCCAAAGAGATGCCGGAGAAACGGAAAAGGTAATTATCAAGCAAATTCAAGGGGGTTTAGTCAATGTTGACCAAAACAACCTCGTTATCGCCTACGAACCCATCTGGGCGATTGGGACGGGGGAAACCTGCGAAAGCGAGGAAGCTAACCGCGTTATCGGTTTGATTCGGCAACAATTAGATAATCCCGAAGTAACCATTCAGTACGGTGGTTCGGTAAAACCCGATAATATCGATGAAATTATGGCTCAATCGCAGATAAACGGGGCTTTAGTCGGTGGGGCAAGTCTAGACCCCGCCGTATTCGCTAGGATTGTTAATTATCGCTAATTGATTTCTGCTGCCATGACGCTATTTTCCAAAACCCCGATGCCTTCTATTTCCACCCGAACCTTATCCCCCACCTGCATCGGTCCGATTCCTTCGGGAGTTCCCGTTAAAATCACATCCCCCGGCAGCAGGGTCATCACTTGAGAGATATAAGCCACCAAGACATCGGGAGGAAAGACCATATCGCTGAGATAACTGCTTTGTTTGGGTTCGCTGCCATCATTGAGAAAAGTGGTTAATTGCGCCCCGATACTCAATTCCCGGACAATCCAGGGGCCGAGGGGACAAAAACTGTCAAATCCTTTCGCCCGCGTCCATTGGCTATCTTTTTTCTGTAAATCCCTAGCGGTGACATCGTTAGCAATGGTATAACCCCAGATTTTGCTTCTGGCCTGGGCTGTGGTGCAGTTTTTGGCGGTTTCTCCGATAATTAATGCCAATTCTCCCTCATAATCCACTCTTTCCGATTGGGGCGGATAAAAAATAGTTTCACCATCGGCGATAATTGTCGTCGGTGGCTTGAGAAATAAAAGCGGTTCTTCCGGTACAGGTGTTCCCATCTCGGCGGCGTGGGCGCGGTAATTTTTGCCCACGGCAATAATTTTCGACGGGAAACAGGGGGCTAATAGTTGGTAGCTATCAGGTTCTAATTCTAGCTTGGTTAGTTGCCCTCCTTGCCAGGGAGGGACATCAAAGACAGCAACGCTACGGTTTAGCTGTAACAGTCCGTAGAAGATTTGTCCTTGACGATGTTTCACTCGTACATAGCGTTGCGCCATATTTTTCTGGGAATGACTAGCGATCGACTCTCGGATAGTAGTATGATCATATATCCTTGCTTCTTTATTAAAAGCTAGAGAGTTATTAAAATCAATTAACCTCCGGTCTTGACAAAGAAGCCTTCTAGTCCATAAGGATTCTGAGATGAGCAATAACTACGAAACTCTTTACATTCTCCGTCCCGATTTAGGGGAAGAAGTCGTTCAGCAACAAGTGGAACGTTATCGGACTCTGATTACCGAACACAGCGCCACAGACATTCAAGTTAAGGTGTGGGGTAAAAAACGTCTGGCCTATCCCATCAAAAAACTCAATGATGGTGTCTATGTGCAGATGAATTATCAGGCCAGCGGCAAACAAGTCGCCCCCATGGAACGGGCCATGCGTTTAAGTGATGAGGTTATTCGTTATTTAACCCTAAAACTCGATCGCGTGGTGGCCCCCCCGGCCGATTTATCTCCCCTAACGGAAATTCCCCCCTCTCCTATCACCGAAGCAGTGGTGGAAGATGACGGTATCTCCGCTGAAGATTAATTATATAGCGTTTCCTAAGCTAGTGAGGTACACCTGTTTTTCTTCCCTTTTGCCTCTTGCCTTTTGCCTAAAACCCATAACTTTTGTACCTCAGCAGACTGAAAAACGCTATAGTCACAACTGTGTCGGGTCAATGCCCAATTCCCGTAATCGGGCAAAAGCGCGATCGCGTTCTTGTTGTGCTTGGTTGCGCTCCTCAAAGAGGGTTTCAGGGTCTTTAAATCGTTCCCCATCGGGATAAAAGACCTCTAAACCCTCTTCAAACATCTCAAACCGAATCCCTAGGATTGGGGAAGTCCAGGGAAAATTCAAGGCCGTTACTGGGAAAAAATCCTCTTGCTGATTGGCCCGCACCAATCCCCAGAAATCATGGGAGTCTGGGTCATAGAAAAACATTTCTAATACCCCATGCTCCCGATAGAAAGACTGCTTTTTGAGCATTTCCCTGGCACTATTGCTCGGA
>NZ_JADBSZ010000173.1:0-5287 GCF_020246425.1 Microcystis sp. M079S1 | reverse complement strand
CGCCGTAAAAGGTTCTAATTCTTGATTTTTGGGGAATTGATCGACGTTAAAAAGTCCCCCGTCCGGCAATCCCGCACCCTGATTTCTGAGGTTGATAATGCAGCGGACTCGCGGTTTTAGGGTTTTACCGATTTCGTTAAGCAGAGTTTCGAGAGTGCCGTAGTAGGAGGTTTCTTTTACTGCTGCTTGGGAGGAGTGGATTTCTTGCAGGTTGCGAAAATAATTGACGAGGGGATTCATAAAAGTGGCAGGAACATCACCCAATTAAGAATAATTACTCAGTTACGAACATAGTGCCGAATATCTAATACATAGATTGCAAAGTTCTGTAATAATTGCTTTGATTTAATCCATAGATTTTTCGAAAAGATTTATGAATATAAAAACTATCTAATCCAGGAATCAGCTTAACCCATATATATCCTTTTTGGATTAACAAGTTATGCAGAAATTCACTTGGCCTCTCGATAGTCATACTATTAAAAATATACTTGTTAAAGGGGAAATCTGCGAGAATTCTAGTTTCAGCACCTTCTACATCTATCGACAGGTAATCGATCACACCGGGAGCTTCGTGTTCCTCTAAAATATTCGCTAAAGGTTTCGTTTTTAACCGTATGACTTCTCGATTGTTAATGTTTTCTTTTTTTCGGTTATCAGTATCTTCATCGATAATTCCTCCATAAAGATTGTTGCAGATAAAATCAATTTCTTTCTCTCGTTCATCCACACAAACATTCAAGCAAATAGCACTTCTATTTCTTTTTAGCTGTTCAAAATATATCGGGTTCGCCTCAATGCAAATGCCCGACCATTGATAGCATTTTTCTAATAAATAAGTGTTATTGATTTTTATCCCATCCGCAGAACCTATCTCTACAAAATACCCCTTATCTTTGTGATCGAAGGCCTCATTAATGCCCCAGTAGTCCTGTGCAGCTTGCGATAAACTTTTTCGACGGTAAGTCGCTTCTTGCGTAAAATTTTATATAAAGAACTCTGGTTTAAAGAATCGATAATATTTTGCGGCAATAACTTTTTAAAGCTAAATGCGGAATCCCCTAAAATCTTATTAATGTTTTGCATTTTGAGTTCTTACGGTCTTGCGTAAAGTATCCCTAAAGTGTCTGGTAAACTCTACCATGGATTTTTCAAAAAGTCAAGGGGTATTTTATCGGAGATACGGCTAATTTCTCAACGCGAGTAGAGAGTTGATGCACTATGCACTGTATTTAGATTATACAGCGAAAGTCAGGATGTTTGCATTCAAATAATTTCTAAGCGCGAGTAGAGAGCTAGAGCATTTATCTTAGTGGCGAGGTACAAAGTTTTCGTTTTGGGGAGTCGGGTGTCTGTTGTCGATACCAAATTAGGTTACACTTCATCTTGATGAGAAACGCCCTCAAGGAGCAGCGAGTCTCATAATCGCTACAATAATAGATAAAATCCTAATTGCGAGGAAAGCCTATCGATACCATCTTCGGCAATACCCAGGGACTGAAAGCCAGTCAGATGAAACAGCTACAAAGGCTGTACCATGAACGCTTGCCTATTGATACTCTCACCACCCCAGAATTCGCCCAAAGACTGGCGGCTATCAGTACCGATATCCATCAACCCCTCTGCACTTATATCAACCGTCGCGGCCAGGTAATTCGTGTGGGAGTGGGAACCCCCCGACAAACCCAATTTTCCCTCTTGGAACTACCCCGCTACGGTTCCGAACGTCTTTGCGGAATTCGTTGTATCGCTACGGAACTCAAGCAGGAACCGCCAAAAGAATCCAGTTTAACCGCTATGGCTCTGCAAAGATTAGACGCACTGGTGGTCTTAACATTAACCGGTACAGGTATGATCCGTCGCGGTGGTGGGGCGACCGGTTATGTGGAGCAAGTCTATCTGGCGCATCTCATACCACAAAGTCAAACAAATGTCAATAGTAATATATACTGGTCTGTCTCCCCTCCCTTAAATCTAGAGGATTTAAGCAAACAGGACTTTTTAGAGTTAGTGGAAGGACTAGAGGCGGAGTTTCAGCGAGAATTTACCGCTATAACCGTTGATACAGCCGAAGATCGGGTGCTATTGGTTGGTTTAATCACCGACGGTATGAGCGATCGCCAGTTCGAGGACGGTTTAAGCGAATTAGAACGTTTAGTTGATACCGCCGGGGGCAAAGTTTTGCAAGTCACCCGACAAAAACGGGAGCATCCCCATCCTCAAACAGTGATCGGTTCGGGAAAAGTGGCAGAAATCGCCCTACAGGTGCAAACTTCGGGGGCTAATTTAGTCGTATTCAATCGCGACCTTTCTCCCGCCCAAATTCGCAATCTAGAGAACCAAATCGGGGTGAGAGTGGTCGATCGCACCGAGGTGATCTTGGATATTTTCGCCCAACGGGCCCAATCCCAAGCGGGTAAACTACAGGTAGAATTAGCCCAATTAGAATACACTTTACCCCGTCTCACCGGGCGCGGATTAGCTATGTCGAGATTAGGGGGAGGAATTGGCACTCGCGGACCGGGGGAGACAAAATTAGAAACAGAACGCCGAACTATTCAACGTCGTTTATCCCGTCTCCAGGATGAGGTGGATCAACTGCAAGCTCATCGTTCCCGTTTACGCAAACAACGGCAAAAACAAGATGTAGCCAGTGTGGCGATCGTCGGTTACACCAATGCGGGAAAATCCACTTTAATTAATGCTCTCACCGCTGCCGAAGTTTATACCGCCGATCAACTGTTTGCTACCCTCGATCCCACCACCCGACGCTTAACTATTACCGATCCCCTCACCCAAGTCTCTCACACTCTTTTACTAACCGATACGGTGGGTTTTATCCACGAATTACCCCCCTCGCTGGTGGATGCTTTTCGGGCAACTTTAGAGGAAGTAACGGAAGCAGAAGCATTACTCCATCTGGTGGATCTCTCCCATCCAGCTTGGGAAAGTCAGATTGCCTCGGTGTTAAAAATCCTCTCGGAGATGCCGATTCAAACTGGTCCAATGTTAATGGTGTTTAATAAGTTGGATCAGGTAAAAAGCGACGATTTGGAAATAGCTAAGGAAAAATATCCCCAAGCTGTTTTTATCTCGGCTATTCGTCGGCTAGGATTGGAAACTTTAAAACAAAAGTTAATCGATTTAACCGCTTAAGTATTGATCCTAAATCTGTTGAGTATAGGCTACTTGTGAGGAGAGGCAAGAGGCAAAAGGGGGAATAAATAATCAGTTTTTAATAACCTGATTTAGTATGAGGTGTGGAACCTGATGCGATCGCCAATAAAAATGCCAGGTTTTTGAAGAGGGCGAATGCAATTCGCCCCTACGATCATATTATCGCGCCAATGATAGGGGCGCACCGTGGTCTCGCGCTTAGAAATTAATTGAATGGAAACACATAAATAGTTGATTTATGTTCAGGATTTAGGGGGCAAAACTCAGTTTTCATCTCAAAGTTGCTGGCGAAATAACCGGAAACCCTTATTTTCTCGTTGGGGACTGTCCTTGAAAATTGAACATAAAATACTAGAATTATGTTCAAAAATCATCCTTCCAGGGGGTTGTCATCTGCTGGGAGAGCGATTTATCTAGGAACAGATGAGTGAGGTAAACCCAATCTCAAGCCAACTACTTTTTTCTTAATTAGGAGTATAATTCCAATGTCCCAACTTCAAATTACTGATTTGGTTCTTGTCAATTCAGAATACGATCAAGTTCAAGATATTACAGAATACGATTACCGAAATATCATGGGCGGATGCGGAAAAGATAAAGATAAAGTCGAACAAAAAATAGAAACGAAAAAAGACGGTACGACGGTAGTAACTACTATCATCACATAGCAGTAACGACTACTATACCATCAATTGAGATGCACCCAAATTGTCCCCCCTTGATCAGGGGGGAATCTGACAATTTTTAACACCTACCTACATAATTCATAATTCATAATTCCTAATTCCCACTGATAACTTAGGAACTATGCAAACAATCTTTTAGCGCGTAGGCTACCTGTTGTTGTTCCTCGAAGCTTAAATCGGGGAACATAGGTAAAGATAACACTTTTTCACTGGCCAATTCAGCCACGGGTAAATCGCCTTTTTTATAGCCTAAATACTGATAAACCGGCTGTAAATGCAGAGGAATCGGATAATAAACCATGGATAGGACATCTTTTTCCTGCAAAGCCGCCCGAATTTGGTCACGATTTTCCGTTAGGATTGTGTACTGATTCCAAACGTGCTTACCTCCGGCTAAAGCGGCAGGTAAAGTGATATTAGGCAAAGGTTGCAGTAATTCCTGATAACGTTGGGCAATCTCGATCCGTTGATTATTCCAAAAATCGAGATATTTTAGCTTAATTTGCAAAATAACCGCTTGAATGGCATCTAAGCGGCTATTCACCCCAATTACCTCATGGAGATAACGCTCCTTGCTGCCGTGTTCTTTAATCATGCGAATTTGTGCCGCTAACTCGGGGTTATTGGTGGTAATTGCGCCACCATCGCCACAACCGCCTAAATTTTTGGTGGGAAAGAAGCTAAAACAGCCAATATCGCCGATACTCCCCACTTTCTGCCCATGCCATTCTGCTCCCGTTGCCTGAGCGCAATCCTCAATCACCAATAAATTATGGGAACGAGCGAAATTTACCACCTCAGACATATTGACAGATTGCCCAAAAAGGTGTACGGGGATAATCGCTTTAGTCTGGGGAGTAATCGCTTTTTCCAACAGTGCCACATCGAGGTTAAAAGTATTAATATCGATATCGACAAAAACTGGCACTGCCCCGACTAAATTAATCGCTTCGGCGGTGGCAATAAAAGAAAAAGTGGAAGTGATTACTTCATCCCCCGCTTGAATACCGAGGGCGCGCAGTGCCAGATAAAGGGCATCGGTTCCCGAATTACAGGCGACACAATCGCTAACACCATGATAGAGGGCAAATTGTCGTTCTAATTCGCTCACAGCTTCGCCACCAATATAGCGCCCAGAACGGAGGATTTCTAAAACGGCATGGTTAGCTTCTTCGCTGATGACTTGGTATTGACGGGATAAATCGACGGGGGGAATTGTACTCACGCGCTTTCACTCAAATTAGAGACTAATCGGGATTTGTCGGCGAAAAGAAGGAATAATTATTGACGCTCCCCGCTCTAAAGAGACGGGGATTCTTCGTTCATTGAGTCTCCGTTAGCAAGCAGGATTTCTCCAACCAACCAAGAGGGAATCTCTCCCGAAGCGTTTAAAGTTTGCGTGCGCCCCACGCTACTTAATCCCT
>NZ_JADBSZ010000172.1:0-23440 GCF_020246425.1 Microcystis sp. M079S1 | reverse complement strand
CCTCTGCTCTTTCTTCTTCTTTAAGAGCTTTTTGTAAGTTTTTCTTTTCTTCTAAGTCTAGGAAATCTTTGGCTGGCATAAGTAGGATTTTTCTCAAGTTACTATTTCTATTTTAGGTGGTTTAAGTGCGTTTTAGCTTATTAATGATTATCAGAAAGACGACCAGGAACAAGCGAAGTTAGATGAGCGATTTCTGGCTCAATATAAGAACTATTCTTCCGAGCAACGCACTAAATTAGTCATCATTGATGGCCGACTTTTTAATGGGGCTTGGAATGCCACTTCTGTGTTACCTTACGATGATTTATTGGCCTTCGGTAGTTGGGGAACATTTGGCAATTGTGTTGGCTCAACTTTGGCGGTGGCAAAAACTCTTTTCTACGCTAAAAATCCCGCCGCTCAAAGACAACTTTATTTAGAAGCCATTGCTCATGATGTTTTTGCTAATGGCTATAAAGAAGTTCAACGACTCGAAGAACCTAAAAGCTTCTGTAATCAGCTAAAAAATCAAACAGGAATCACTTTCAATCATTACGACGGATATGATAATCCTGCTACGGTCAAAAAAGTCTTTGAGGTCTTAAATCGGCACGTTAATGTCAGAATGCAAGAACATTTTGCAGGACTTTCCAGTGTTAATAACCGAGTCTTCCGAATTACTCCCCAACTTTGGCGCACTTTTGAGAGTGAAGTCCACATCTGGCCAAGATTACCAGAGGAAATTCATAAAGTTGGTATCTATCGTACTGATCTTGAAGCGATCGCCTTTAATCCTTCATTGGGCGATCAATTCGTCTAACAGTAAATTTTTCAACAATCCCATAGGAGAAATGCCATGACTTCCCTATAAATTATCAATCCTACCAATGATGCTCGCTTTGAACGTCTAAAACCTGTTACTTTTACAGGCAAAGTAAATTCTGGAATAGTCACTGTAGAACTCACAGCAGATGACAAATATTCCCTAGGCAATAATCAGGTTAAAGCAGACGGTTCTTGGTCGATTACTTATTCAGGATTTACCAATATTGGTGATCGCAAAATTACCGCCATCGGTTTTGATCAAGGAAATCAAAAAAAGGCAGAAACCAGTATCTATATTAATGTTGTTTCCGCCACGGATGGACTTGATAAAATTATCCAGGTTGCCGCTAATTCCCAAATTGCAGGCTATCGTTGGCTCGCTCGAGGAGTTGCCCCCAAAGGCTACATTAAAGGCATGGCAGTTGTTTATGCTAAAGTCTATTGTAAGCTGAAAGCCAGTAATCCCTTTGCCAAAGAAATGGCGAAAGCTAACACAGGAAACTCCGATAAAGATGCCCTAGCACACTATGCTCAAAAATTCGGTGATTTAGGTATGAATAATAGCGTGGCAGGGGTTGATACCCTCAGACATTTATTTGTCTTGCTGATAGGTTTAGGAATGCGAGAAAGTTCTGGAAAACACTGTGAAGGACGTGATCATTCAGCCAGCAATGCCACTGCTGAAACGGCGGAAGCTGGATTATTTCAAACAAGCTATAATGCCCGCAGTGCCAGTCCATTCTTACCACAGTTATTCGAGCAGTATTTAGTCAATTCATCAGGGTTTGTCGAAATCTTTAAGGAAGGGGTTACTTGTCCTCCTCAAGACTGGGAAAACTATGGAGAAGGGAAAGGGAAAGAATTTCAACGCTTGTCGAAAGATTGTCCAGCTTTTGCCGTTGAATTTGCCGCTATTGGCTTAAGAAATCTCCGAAAACATTGGGGTCTAATTAACCGACTAGAAGCTGAAATTCGTCCTGAAGCTGATGCTCTGTTACATGAGGTTCAGAAGATTGTTGATCAATTGAATCTTTGTTCATTGTTTTAATTATCTTTTTTTATATCTCTCAAATAACTGAACTTCCCCCGTATGAATATACTAGCTATGCCTAAAAGTCTGAGAGAGTGTGAGTTAAAACAATCCAACAATATAGGTAGAGTAGAGATGCAATGAAAAACTTGATGAGAAGTATTATTTCAGTTAGTCTAAGCCTGGCTGTTCTCCCCATTAATAGCCCCCATCTCCCATCTCAATTAGGGGAAGAAATCTATGTCAAAATCATCCAAAAGTTATTGATAACGGAGAACCGAGAATCCGATCCTTTTACTGTGATGAGAGAGGAAAGCTTAGGAGAACTAAAAATTAATCTTTCTGCTCAACAAGTTATTCAATTACTCGGAAATCCTACACAAAAAGGACAAGTAGAATTTTGGGCAGGAGATGCACTTTATCATCAATATTGGTATTATCCTAATCAAGGTATTACCCTCAGCATGGCATCAGAAACTGAAAAAGGACAGCAAAATATTGGCTTTATTAAATTAGTTTCCCCTTCAAGACTTCCAACCAAACGAGGCATAAAAATTGGTAGTTCAATAGAGGAAGTTAGCCTTGCCTATGCCAAAGAAAAATATAAAGAGATGTCAATACCTGATCAAACTTTTATGGCAGGTTCAATCTATGGAGGATTAATTTTTACATTTGATAAGGGTCGGGTCATTGAGATTTTTTTAGGGGCTGCGGCTGAATAAATGCCTATCAGTTGAGTATCCTTGTCTGTTGTTAAAACTTGTAATTTCAGGGATAGAAATTATGTCTTACTTTATCTTTCCACTTCGTCAAAGACCCAGTTTAAGCTATAAAGATGGCGGACGACAATTTGGTGCAGATCGTCCCGGTGGTCGGAAACACGCAGGTTGTGACTTAATCGCACCAAAAGGAACGGAAATTTTAGCAATGGCAGATGGGAAAGTTATCGTCGGTCCCTATGCTTTTTTCTCTGGAACGAATGCTATAGAAGTGAAGCATGATAACGGAATGGTTGTTCGTTATTGTGAAATTGGACAGATGCTTCCTCGTGGCATTCAAGTGGGAGCAAGAGTATCAAAAGGTCAAGTGATTGCCTATGTTGGTCGTCTTCATTCTGGCAGTTCAATGTTGCACTTAGAAATGTATCAAGGAACTCAAAATGGTGCATTAACACAAGCTGGAAATCGTCCTTATCAACGTCGCTCTGACTTATTAGACCCCACGGATATTTTAGATCATGCACCTTTAGTCGGACAAACACCCCCACCCGATGGCGATATCGGCACAGTTAATGCTCAAGTTACTACGAGTCTTAATGTCAGAAATGATGCCAAATTATCCGCACCTGTGCAGTTTACCTTACGTTTTTGGGAAACTTGTATTGTCTTAGAAAAAGTCACAGGAGATACCTATTCCCATAACCAAAATCAATGGTACAAAATTTACAAAGACGGAAAAATAGGATTTGCGGCGGCAGTTTATATTGATGTCACCGAGCAACCTGAAGAACCCAGTAATCTGGCAAAAGGCCGAGTTAATAATCATGTGCAGACTGTTCTAAATGTTCGCAGTCAGGCATCCACAACTGCCCCCATTCTCTTTGAATTAAGCCCGGGTGCAACCTGTACCATTCTGCAAAGCGTGACAGGTTCTTCCTATCCTCCTAATAATCAAACCCAATGGTATCAAATCCAACAGGGGGGACAAACGGGATATGCCGCCGCTTACTACATTGATAAATTAGATGAGAATAATCCTCCTCAAGTCCTGGAAATTGAGAGTGCTGAAGGACGAGTGAATCATCGGGTATCGAGTACCCTTAACGTCAGAAGCCAACCCAATACCAATTCAAACATTTTATTCACCTTAAGCACAGGAATAACCTTCAAAGTCCTAGAAGAAGTTCCTGGCAGTGAATATGACTTTGGGCGCACAGATTGGTTAAAAATTGATTACAACAATCAACAAGGCTATGTGGCCGCCTATTACGTTGATATTAACCTCGATCCACCACCAGCCAGCCGTTGGGATCAAGCCTTAATGCAAGCCCCGACAACAGGTTCATCCGCAGCGACGGCTTCTCAGGATGGACTGCCAGCAGGGGTGCAATCTTCCCACAAAATGGCACAAACTGACCTACAACGGGTAAAAGCCATGGCCGATTGTTTCTGTACTGCTGCGGCTAAATTCGGTGTTCCAGCGGCTTTATTGGCGGCCGTTGCCAGTCGAGAATCTCGGTGTGGAAATGTTTTACACAACGATGGTTGGGGAGATGGGGGTAACGCTTTTGGCATTATGCAAGTGGACAAACGCTCCCATGCGGTCGAAGGAATACCTGATGGTCCCAAGAGTTTAGCCCACGTTGAACAAGCTACAGGCATTTTTGCTAATTGCCTCCAACAAGTCCAACAAAAACATCCTAATTGGGAAGATCGTTATGTCATTAAAGGCGCAGCAGTTGCCTATAATTCAGGACTTCGTAATGTCCAGACCAAAGAAGGGATGGATATTGGGACAACAGGCAATGACTACGGTTCTGATGTCATGGCACGGGCGCAATATTACGCCAATCATGCGGATTTAAGTGTCTTCAGAATTAGCCTTTAAACTGCTACCGATCCTAGTAGTCAGCCCCCAACATGGACAATTTATCTGGCTACTAGGGGATTATTCAAAATTGACGAGGATTTGCCATCATGTCTTCGCTTCCCAGAATTTCGTTATGCAACGGTTCAAGATCATTTTCCTAACAACTCCAACCCCCCCCACTTTTCTAGATTGATTTAGTCTGATTGACGATTCGATCGTAAAATAGCAACAGATCAAGAGAGTACAGGTCAAATATGCCGAAATTTGTTATCTGGGGTAGTTATTGTGAAAACGTGCTGGAAAAACGCGCACCCTATCGTCAAGCGCATCTAGAGGGATTAAATCAACAGAAAGAACGGGGAATTCTCATTACTATCGGACCAACGGCAGATTTAAGCCAAGTTTTCGGAATTTATCAGGCAGCCAGCGAGTCAGAAGTGCGAGAATTAATCGAAGCAGATCCCTACTGGCAAAATGGTATCTGGACAGAGTACCAAGTCAAAGAATGGATTCAAGCCATCTAAGGGGACTATCAGCTATATTTTTCTATAAGGGTGTTGTCATAAAATTTTCCAACTACGCAACTAATCAAACTCATCTCTGGTCAAGTCTGAGGATATTTTCAAGGATAAACCGGAGTTATCCCTTATCGATTCAAGCTGACAGCTGATAGCTTGCCTACTTTTTGCTTATCGCCATGGTTTACATCAAAAAGGTCGAACTCTCACACTTCAAATCCTTCGGGGGAACAACTCCTATACCCTTTTTACCGGGGTTTACGGTGGTTTCCGGTCCAAATGGTTCGGGAAAGTCGAATATCCTCGACGCATTGCTATTTTGCTTGGGATTAGCTACTTCCAAGGGAATGCGGGCCGAAAGATTACCTGATTTAGTCAATCATAGCTATAACAGTCAACGTCATAGCACCGAAGCGAGTGTCTCGGTGACTTTTGATATTGCCGATATTCCCGACGCAACCGATAGGGATTGGACGGTTTCCCGACGCTTAAAAGTGGCTAAGGGTGGCAGCTATACTTCTACCTACTATATCAATGGGGAAACCTGTACGGTTAGCGAACTTCACGACCAGTTAAACCGTTTACGCATCTATCCCGAAGGGTACAACGTGGTGTTACAGGGGGACGTAACCCGAATTATCAGCATGAATGCCAAGGAAAGACGGGAAATTATCGACGAATTGGCAGGAGTAGCCGAATTTGACCGCAAAATTGAGAAAACTAAGGAGAATATCGATTCGGTTAAAGAAAGGGAAGAACGCTGCCAAATTATTGCCACAGAATTGCAAAAATCTCTGGAGAAATTAGCACTCGATCGCATTAAAGCCGAAAAATACCAAAAACTCAAGGACCAAGTCCAAGAAAAACAACAATGGGAAATTGTCCTCCATTGGCAAAATCTCCAGCAGCGCTGCCAGCAAGTAAAAGAACAAATTCAAGCTGGGGAAAAGGAAAAACAGGTTTTAACGGAAACTATCGCTAATTTATCCGAACAAATCGCCCAAAATAGTCAAGAATTAGAGAAACTCAATCAACAGGTTAAAGCTTTCGGGGAAGATGAACACCTATCCCTGACTTCCCGATTAGCGAGTCAACAGGCCAAACGACAACAACAGCAACAACGGCAAAAAGAGTTAGAAAACCTCGAAAAAGAATCTCAGGGACAGAAAAACAGGCTTTTAGAGGAAATTAATCGCTACAATCTCGAATTAAATCAGATTACTGCCCAAAAAAGCCGTTTAGAAACTGAAATTTTACCCAATCTCCTACTGGCAACCCAAACCGCAAGGGAAACCCTAGAAAACCATCGTCTGCAAGCAAGTAGTCTCGCAGAAGCGTCAGAAGCTTGGGTAAAAGAACAAAGTGACCTTTCCCGCAATATTACCCGTCTTCAGGAACAATTAAACCCCTACCGTAGCCAACGGGCCCAATTGACCGAAAGATGCGATCGATTGCAAACTAATATAATAGAAGCTGGTCAACGTCTGCAAGAATTAGAGCAAGTTATTAGCACAAAAACGGAAGAAAGTCAAGAAATATTACAAAAAATTAATCAATCAGACCCCGATATCCAAAATTTAGCCCAAAAACTCACCATTGCCGAACAAAATCGCGTCATCAGTCAGGACACCCAAAAACGTCTGCTCAAGGAACAACGGGACAAACAGAGGGAATTAGATAAACTGGAAGCGACCAAGCAAGCGCAACAGGAGGCCCAGGGAACCTATGCTACTCAAATATTGTTACAGTCAGATTTGCCCGGAATCTGCGGATTAGTGGCACAATTGGGCGAAGTAGAGGAACGTTATCAAATTGCTCTTGAAATCGCCGCCGGAGGTCGTTTAGGTCATGTAGTCGTCCAAGATGATAGCGTTGCGGCCGCCGGAATTGCCTTGCTAAAACAGCGTCGCATCGGTCGCGCCACTTTTTTACCCCTGAATAAAATTCGTCCTCCCCGTCCCCAGGATATTTCCTCTCTGCGTCACGCGCGCGGTTATCTGGATTTAGCGGTGAATTTAGTTAAGTTTCAACCCCAGTATCGGGAGGTTTTTAACTATATTTTTGGCAGTACCGTGGTTTTTGAGGATCTAGATTCTGCCCGTTATTATATCAATCAATATCGCATCGTTACTTTGGATGGCGAGTTATTAGAGATGACTGGCGCTATGACCGGAGGCAGCCAACCGACGCGATCGGGGCTGCGTTTTGGTAAAATTTCTCCGAAGGAGTCTAGTGAAGCGGAATCTCTACGGGAAAGATTAGCAGAAATCGATCGCATTCTTACCCGCAACGAAGAAAAAATTACCCAAGTTAATCATCTTATCAGTCAGTTAACCCAACAGTTAACCGAAACCCGTCAAAGTCATCGGGAAAATCAATTATCTCTACAACAATTAAGCAAGGATTTAGAACGTTTAACCACAGAAAAAGAGGATTTAACCCGTCAATTATCGGGCCAGCAAGAGGAAATGACTATTTCTCGTCAACGGTTAGAAATATTAACCAGAGAAATTCCTGAGTTAGAGTTATCTTTACAGCAAGAACAGGAGAAATTAACTGCTTTAGAGGCCAATCATACCCATAGCGAATGGCAACAGGTACAGGGAATAATTCGCAGTCAAGAATTGCAGTTACAAACCCAAGAAAATCACCTCGCGACAGTCCGCGAACAGTTAAAAGATTTGCAAAATCAACAGATCAGACTAGAGGAAAAAAGTCAAGAGTCTGGGGATAGAATTATTGAGATTGACAGGATAATTACCGATGCAGTTAATCAGAGAAATATCGGTAATCTGGAGATAGAAAAACTTGATCGCCATATTTTAGAAATCAATCAAGCTTTACAACAATTATCGCAACAACTAGGGGAAACCAAGCAAAAAAGAGACCAATTAGAGACAGTTTTGCGACAACAACAAAACCAGCAACAACAGGCTATCTGGCAATCGGAAAAGTTAGTCAACAATCAAGAGGAAAGACAAGCATTACTAACCACTTTACAGACAGAAATTAGTCAACTAGAAAGCGACTTACCCAATCCCTTGCCCGAAATTCCTGAAAGCGATCGAGATTTCGAGAAAATTCAAAGCGATATTCGGCAGTTACAAAAGAAATTAGCAGCTTTAGAACCTGTCAATATGTTAGCTTTAGAAGAACACCAAAAAACTAAAGAGAGATTAGATGAACTATCAGAAAAACTGCAAACTCTAGAAGGAGAAAGAACCGAACTACTTTTGCGGATAGAAAACTTTACCACCCTCAGATTTAATGCTTTTCAGGAAGCATTTACTGCTGTTAACGAAAACTTTAAGAATATATTTGCCACCCTGTCCGATGGCGACGGTTACTTACAATTAGAAGACGAAAATGACCCCTTTAATGGTGGCTTAAATCTGGTGGCACATCCCAAAGGAAAACCCGTACAACGATTAAGTTCCATGTCTGGAGGTGAAAAATCTTTAACCGCTTTAAGCTTTATTTTTTCCCTACAAAGATATCGTCCTTCTCCCTTTTATGCGTTTGATGAAGTGGATATGTTTTTAGATGGGGCCAATGTAGAGAAATTGGCCAAAATGATTCAAAAACAAGCACAACAAGCGCAATTTATTGTCGTTAGTTTGCGTCGGCCGATGATTGAAGCATCGGAAAGAACCATCGGTGTCACCCAAGCGCGGGGAACCCATACACAGGTACTAGGAATTAAAGTTTAACCTAAGATGCAAGTGGGGTGTGGGGTGTGGGAAGTGGGAAGTGGGGTGTGGGGTGTGGGGTGTGGGGTGTGGGGTGTGGGGTGTGGGGTGTGGGGTGTGGGAAGCTTTTCAGTTATCAGTAAACAGTAATCAGTGAACTGAAAACTCACATCTGATAACTGATAACTGATAACTGATAACTGATAACTGCCAGACAAGCCGGACAAAGTTAAGTTATATTAAGATTACTCAGAATGCGTCCCCGTCCCATTCAGAAATCTCATGACTCAACCGCAAGCGCAACGCATCCTCTACGTTAGACTCCCCTGTAACCCCATTTTCCCCATCGGTGTCGTTTATCTTTCCGACCACGTTCATAAACTATTCCCCGACATCGAACAAAGGATTTTTGACCTTGGTACCGTCCCCCCCTTAGACTTTAACCAGGCACTCGATCGCTGTGTTGACGAATTTCGGCCGACCCTGCTAGTATTCTCCTGGCGGGATATTCAAATATATGCCCCCGTCGGTGGTCGCGGTGGTAATCCCCTGCAAAACGCCTTTGAATTTTACTACGCTAAAAACCCCCTAATCAAGCTGCGCGGTGCTTTAGGAGGTTTAAAGGTGACAACCGCCTACTACGGTGAATTATGGCGCAATCAGGCACTAATTCGCCGAGGGTTGCAGCAGGCCAAAAAATACCATCCCGAAGCGCGAGTTATCGTCGGGGGTGGTGCCGTCAGTGTTTTCTACGAACAACTAAAAACCAAACTACCCATAGGAACAATTGTATCAGTGGGAGAAGGGGAAACCCTGCTAGAAAAATTCCTCTCCGGCCGGGACTTTAGCGATGAACGTTGTTATATCGTCGGAGAAACCACACCCCGGCCGCGTTTAATCCACGAATCCCCCACCCCGTTAGAAAAATCCGCTTGTAACTACGACTACATCGCCAGTATTTGGCCGGAATTTTCCTACTATTTCCAAGAAAACGACTTTTATATCGGGGTACAAACCAAGCGCGGCTGTCCCCATAACTGCTGCTACTGCATCTATACCGTCGTCGAAGGGAAACAAGTACGCATTAATCCCGCCGATGAAGTAGTTAAGGAAATGCGCCAATTATACGACCGTGGCATTCGCAATTTCTGGTTTACCGATGCCCAATTTATCCCCGCCAGAAAATTTATCGACGATGTAGAAGAACTATTAGAAAAAATCCTCGCCGCTGGGATGAAAGATATCCATTGGGCTGCCTATATTCGTGCCGATAATCTTACCCCGAAACTGTGCGATTTAATGGTAAAAACAGGCATGAACTACTTTGAAATTGGTATCACCACTGGTTCTCAGGAATTAGTCCGCAAAATGCGGATGGGCTATAATTTGCGGACAGTTCTGCAAAATTGTCGGGACTTAAAAGCGGCTGGTTTTAATGATCTGGTTTCGGTAAATTATTCCTTTAATGTCATTGATGAAACCCTAGAAACTATTCGTCAAACTATCGCCTATCATCGGGAATTAGAAAATATTTTTGGAGTCGATAAAGTGGAACCAGCCATCTTTTTTATCGGACTACAACCCCACACCCATCTAGAAGAATACGCCCTCAAAAAAGAAATTCTTAAACCCGACTATGATCCCATGAGCTTAATGCCCTGGACTGCCAAAAAACTGCTCTGGAATCCTGAACCTTTGGGGTCATTCTTTGGCGAAGTTTGTCTGCAAGCATGGCGACAAAATCCCGATGATTTTGGACGGGAAGTGCTGAAAATTTTGGAAGCAAGACTAGGGAAGGCCGATTTAGAATCCGCTTTAACCGCACCGATAGAAACTAAGGAAAAAGTCTTAATTCCTGCTTAAAAATTAATTTTAGTCAATCCCAAGGCGGCAATTAGCGTTACCATGAGTCTGAAATCAGGAGATCATCAAAATTCCTTTACTGGTAACTGCAAAATGACCGACCATCGCCCCCATTGGCTAGAATTAGCGGAATATATCGCCCTAGGATTAACCCTGCTTACCCTTATCGCCATGGGTGCGGGGTTTTTGCCTTTGTTCCTCCTAGTCGTGACTTTCGGGTTGAATATTCTCAATCGTCTTCGAGAAAGAACTAGGCAACGTCAACGCTTAACTGAGATGACCGGTCATTTACAGGATCAGTGGGAAGAAGAAAAAGAAGCTTTATCAGCACAAATACAGTCCCTGAGTCCCGCGGTGGCCAGGGATAACGCCAGTGCCATCGCAGAATTAGAGGAGAATATTCTCGCCCTCGAACAGTCCTACAATCAAATTATTCAATACATCAACCGTAACGCGCTGCTCGAACGCATCGAACATCTGGAAAAATCCTACGGTCGCTTACACAGAGAGATTTTGCCGATTAACGAAGAATCGGCGGATATTACCGCCACAAAAGCGGAAAATGAGCCACAAATCACCCTACCCGCCCTTAATTTAACTCCCACTTCCCCCCCCGTCGATATACCCCATTGGCACTATTATCGCCGTCTAACCGCCCATCGGGAAATGATCACGGCGATCGCAATTACCGAGGATCAACGGTTTTTAATTAGCGTTAGTTGGGATCGTACCCTAAAAGTCTGGGATTTTGCGAGAGGAACCCTGATTAATACGGTTGAAGCTCATGATCAGGGCATTTTAGCCCTAGCAGTCACCGGAAACGGCGATTATCATCTAGCGACGGGAGGATTCGATCAAACCGTTAAATTATGGACTTTAGCCAGCGATGCCAGTAATCTGGAATTAAATCAAATTTTCCTCGGTCATCTCGGTTCGATTCACGGTTTGGATTTTGCCCCCCGTTGGCATTTTTTGGTTAGTGGTAGTTACGATCAAACCCTAAAACAGTGGAATTTAGAGCAGGAAACCGAAGAATTTAGTTCCTATGACAGTCTGGGGGCAATTTATGCCCTAGCAGTGGCTCCTAATCAAGATTTTATCGCCGCAGCTGGAGGTGATGGCACTGTCACCCTCTGGCAATTGGGATCGGGAGAAAAAATCGCCGTCTTATCAGGTAACATTTCTTCGGTGCAGAGTCTTGCGATCGCTGCCGATGGTCAGATTATTGCCGCCGGTTGTGTGGATGGTACGGTGAAAATCTGGCAATACGATCGAGAGAAAAGCGGTCATTTTGCGCCAATTCGGGTGATCAATGCCCATAATGGTCAGGTGACAAGCTTGGTATTCGGAGGGGAGGGTCAATGGTTATTGACGGGGGGAACCGACGGAGAGATTAAAATCTGGTTAGCCAATTATCAACAGGCGATCGCAACTCTCAGCGCCACCAATGGGCGATCGTCGCCAATTTCCAGTTTAGTTCTCAGCCCCGATTATTGCCACCTAGCGGCGGCGGCGGCCGACGGCAGCATCACCATCTGGGAAAATATCACTTAATGGTCGATCGAACTAGAAAAATTGTATAATGTAATGTCCCGGACTCGGTCGGGCCAGTTTGACCCGAAGAAAAAGTGACTGAGTTAACTGTCGTTTCTGCCCAATAGTTGTCAACCCAGATCATTACCCATAGTAAAAAATTCAGAATGAAGACTCCAACAGATCAAAGATTTGATTACGTCAAAATCGGTTTAGCGTCCCCCGAGAGAATTCGGCAATGGGGAGAAAGAACCCTACCTAACGGTCAAGTCGTCGGAGAAGTAACCAAACCAGAAACGATCAACTATCGGACTCTTAAACCGGAAATGGATGGGTTATTCTGCGAGAAAATTTTTGGCCCCTCCAAAGACTGGGAATGTTGGTGCGGTAAATACAAACGCGTCCGTCACCGGGGAATTGTCTGTGAACGTTGCGGGGTGGAAGTCACCGAGTCGCGGGTACGTCGTCATCGCATGGGTTTTATCAAATTAGCCGCCCCCGTCACCCACGTTTGGTATCTTAAAGGTATTCCCAGTTATCTCAGTATCCTGCTCGATATGCCCCTGCGGGACGTGGAGCAAATCGTCTATTTTAATGCCTATGTGGTTCTCGATCCGGGTAATGCGGGCAATCTTAGTTATAAACAACTCCTCAGCGAAGATCAATGGTTAGAGATCGAAGAAGAAATCTACGCGGAGGATTCGGAATTAGTCGGCATTGAAGTGGGTATCGGGGCCGAGGCTATCCAAAGACTCTTACAGGAAATTAACCTGGAAGAAGAAGCGGAAAGACTGCGGACGGAAATTGTCGAAAGTAAAGGGCAAAAACGGGCAAAATTAATTAAACGTCTCCGGGTAATCGATAACTTTATCGCCACGGGTTCTCAGGCAGAATGGATGGTTTTAAGCGTAATTCCCGTGATTCCCCCCGATTTACGCCCGATGGTGCAGTTGGACGGCGGCCGTTTTGCCACCTCTGACCTGAACGATCTCTACCGTCGGGTGATTAACCGCAATAACCGTTTATCCCGTCTGCAAGAAATTCTCGCCCCCGAAATTATCGTCCGCAACGAAAAACGGATGTTACAGGAGGCCGTCGATGCTTTAATTGATAACGGTCGTCGCGGTCGCACGGTGGTGGGGGCCAATAATCGCGCCCTGAAGTCTTTATCGGATATTATCGAGGGTAAACAGGGGCGTTTCCGTCAAAATCTCCTCGGTAAACGGGTTGACTATTCGGGACGTTCGGTTATCGTTGTCGGCCCGAAATTGAAGATCTATCAATGCGGTTTACCCCGGGAAATGGCGATCGAATTGTTCCAACCCTTCGTTATCCATCGTTTAATTAAATTAGGCATCGTCAATAATATCAAGGCGGCCAAGAAAATGATCCAACGGGGGGATGCCAATGTTTGGCACGTCTTGGATGAAGTGATCACGGGACACCCGGTGATGTTAAACCGCGCTCCTACCCTGCACCGTTTGGGCATTCAAGCGTTTGAACCGATATTGGTGGAGGGCCGGGCGATTCAGTTACATCCCCTCGTCTGTCCCGCTTTTAACGCTGACTTTGACGGCGACCAAATGGCCGTACATATTCCCCTCTCCCTGGAAGCACAATCGGAAGCGCGATTATTGATGTTAGCTTGTCATAATATTCTCTCACCGGCGACCGGTCGCCCGATTGTTGCCCCTTCTCAGGATATGGTTTTGGGTTGTTATTATCTCACGGCCGAAAATCCCAAGGCCCAAAAGGGTGGGGGCCGTTATTTCGCCAGCATGGATGACGCTATTCGCGCTTTTGATCAGGGATTGGTGGATCTGCACGCTTCTGTGTGGTTGCGTTTACCGGTCGGAGAAAAGGTGAAAACCAATAAACCCGATGAGGAAGTCCTGGAAACGGAAACTCTCCCCGATGGCAGCATCTGGAAATATTATCGGGAGCGCAAAACCCGCGAGAAGGATGGTCAGATAATTTCCCAGTATGTGCGTACTACTGTAGGGCGAATTATCTACAATAAGACGATTCTAGAAGCTTTGGTGGTCTAGAGAGAGATTAGGTTAGGGTGGGCATTGCCCACCTTAATTTTTAGGCTAAAGCGGCAATACATTCTATTTCCACTAGCACATCTTTGGGAAGACGGGCCACCTCCACACAGGCCCGGGCCGGGGCAGTTTCCGGGGGGAAATAACGGGCATAAACTTGATTCATCGCCCCAAAATTGGCTAAATCCGAGAGAAAGACGGTAGTTTTCACCACATTTGACCAATTAGCCCCAGCAGCGGTTAAAATGCCCTCTAGATTGGCCATAACTTGTTCGGTTTGGGCGCTAATTTCCCCGGAGACGATTTCACCCGTGACGGGATCTAGGGGAATTTGTCCCGCAACAAAGAGAAAAGGACCAGGAGCGGCGATCGCTTGATTATAGGGACCCACAGGGGCCGGAGCTTTATCAGTACGGATGACCTGATTATTCATATGACGTTGCAATTCTGCATCTAACTCTTTTAACAAACCATATATTTTATCAAAATCACGTTTAGTTTTAGAAGGAGCGTCATAAGTTCTCAAAGTACCTTTAGTATGAGTATGAGCCGCTCGATTGCGACTATCTTTTAGATTACCAAGATAACCTTTTAAAGCACTAATTTTACCAGTTTTTTCTAACTTTTTTTCGATTTTTTCTAATGTTGCTAAACCAATAACCATCATCAACATTTTTCTAAAAGCTTCATATTCAAAACTATAAGTATTGCCAATAGTCTTATCGATGAATTTTTGGTTAGCTGGGGACTTTAAGCATCGTTTAGCACATCTTAAAACTATATCATCCATAGTTTCCTCGATCCAGCCACATAATTCTATAAGAGCTAGTTTGGAATAAGAAGAAGTTTTTTGATTATCAGCTGTAGGGTCATCATGGAGTTGATCAAGCCAGTTTAACGTCTTGAGTAAATAATCTTTAGTAATCATTACCAGTAGATGAAAAAATTTTGATAGATGTATTAATTCTCTCTAAAGCCTTATCTTTTCGATACATACCACTAGATAAATTTTCAGTTAAAAATGGTTCAGATTTTATTAATCTAGAATACTTGTCTTGTAATTCACCATTGGAGAGATTGACTAAAGTATCTAAATTCTTGGCAACTCCTAAAAGAATTCCCTCAGCAATAACTTTACTGGTTTTGAGAGGTTCCTCTTTGAAGATTTTATCATAAATCAAGTCAACGGTTTGCTTAAATAATTCATCTTTATCTTGAATAAAATCTGCGTGAGCAAATCTATGTTTATACATATAATCATTTAAAAATCTGGTCAATTTCCCCTTGTAGTTCTGGTATTCATCATAAAAAGCAAAGAAACGAAGCACTAATTCTTCATCTTCAAATCGAGATGCTTTTTGCTGCTTTCGATCCATCAGCAAAAGCCAGTTTTCATATTGAGCGCATTCTTTTAAAAAACTATTAAACTTGCCATTATAGATACAATTTCTGATCTCCTGATTGTTAAGTTTTACTCCACCAGTATTTAAGCGATGGAAAATGGTAAAAATATAATTATTATGAGCTTTTTTGCTGGAGTCATAGCGAATCATGGTGATGGGAATAGTCATATTTTCTACGCGTTCATATAATTCTTCATGCTGAGTTTTTATTTCCTCAACTGTTTTTCCAGAAATAGACGAATCTACATCGGGTAATTTTGATAGCCTCCAATTTTCAGTAGTTAAAAATTTGACGATGGTACTAATTCGTTGTAATCCATCGATGATATAGCGTTTATCTGTCTTATAGTCAAGACTAATACACATACTAGGAATCGGTAACTGTTTCATTAAACTATCAATAAAACGAGTTTGTTGTGGATCAGTCCATACCACATCTCTTTGAAAATCTGGATCGATAACCAATTGTTTTTTTTGATACATTCTAACTAGATCAGAGCAGGATCGCTGCTCATTGTAAGCAATAATATCTACAGGAGGAAAATCCACATCATCTTCTTCCTCTAGATACTTTTCTTCTTCGGCTGCTAGTAATTTCTCTTCTTGACTGAGATAATTAACCATAATTTTTATCCCTCCTAATATTGCCAATTCAAAAATGAAACGCACGACTCCTTAAGAGTTGACAGAAAAAGGATCATCAGGTACTGTCTGATCAATACAACAACAGATCAGAACCAAAAACGAAGCCACCAACATCTTAACATAGAACAAAGAAACTTGCTCTATCAACTTGGTCAAGAGGGAAATTTATCTCAACGGCAAATGGCAGCTGGGATGTCATCAAAGCACGACCAAAGCGAGAATTAAGAAGGAATCAAGGTTCCCTCGGATGCTATCTACTGAAAATTGGTATCTTCATCGATTAAGCTAGCAATGGGAGTATAATAATCCAGTAATCCAGTGACAGGATAACGGTCTGCTAGAGCGATCGAGGGAATATAAGGTATGATTAGATAGTCTTCTGAATCTATATCTAAATCATGATCGGTAGTTTCATCTATATCTATATTTTTGTCAATATCCTTTTGTAAAATTTGCCAAGTATGAATAACTTTAGTTATTCCCGTATCACTTAAATCGGGAACGGGTGAAAAAACAAAATTAAGCGAAAGTCGGCCAAAAGAAGTCAAAGATTGCAAAAGAAGCTCGATTCCTTTTTGATTTTGTTCGTTAGGAAATAAAAAAATAATTGCTTCGTTGGCTGCCTGTAGTAAAGATAAAGCTCCCCATTCATTGATTCCAGAGCGCGAATCTACTAAGATAAGATCAGGTTTTAACTGATTTTGAATCTCTCGACTAAAAGTTGACCAGAGTGTTTCCCCATTATCGAGAATTGTTGTTGCTCGCAGATCATCAACTTTAGTAATGTAATCAAGACTCAAATAACCCGCAGGAACAATAAATAGTCTTCCCGTTGCATCGGGAATATTAACTTCTCCAAATATTTCAGTGATATTAATCTTTGCTGTTACACCTTCTGGTAAATAGGATTTTTCATAAAAATAGTCCACAATTCCGTATTCCGGTGAGGGATTTAAGGGGAAAGCTGTGCTTAACCCCGGTGCTTCTAAATCCAAGTCAACAGCTACTACTTTACGACCTCGCATCGCTAAAATCCAAGCAACATGAATTAAAGCAGTTGTCCTACCTACTCCCCCTTTAAAAGAATAAAAAGTTACGGTTCTAGGAAGACAAAGTTCGGGAGAAGACGGTGATTGATTTTGTGGATTAGTTGACCACAAAGCTAAATCTTGCCAAGTGTGAATTGATTTTTCGTCCAGAAGTTGTGGAGCTTTTAGATCGAGAGAGGCTGCCTCCTGAATAGTATATAAAGATATAAAACCTAAAAATTTATGCTGTTGTTCTATGTCATTTTTAACTGCTTCTCTTCGCTGAGTTGTTGATAAATTTTCAAACTTATCACTGACGATAGTTATATTCAAAAGTCCAGCAGTAGATACATTGATATCAACCCATTCTTGTGCTTCTTTTTGAACATATATATCTGTTAATTTTTGTTTCAGTGATCTTAACCAAGTTTCTGACATAAGTATCTCCTTAAAGTTGAGTAGCTTGTTTCTGAAGCCATTGTTTCAGACCTGTATAAGCTGATAACCACTCTTTGTATTTATCGTCATTCGGTTCACTGCTGGAATAACGCATATCTATAAAATTTTGACTAGGATTTTCTACTATATTAATCCATTTTATCACGTCTGGATAATTTTGAACTCTCGAATAGAGACGATTATTACTTTTTAGAGCAGCTGTCAAACTGTGACCCGGATTAGTTATGGTATGTCCGGGGTTATTGGACTTAGTTTTCCATTCTTTATTGGATACCGAAGCTAAGATCATATATTTCAGCAAACATTCGATCGTAATACCTCCAAAGTGCATAGCAGCTATTTTCCTATTAGATCGATCAAGTATTTCTGTATCTCGATGACGTTGTAAAAAAGCTGATTGGTAATCTTCCATCCCTAATTATCTATTCGCTAGAGTTAATACCTGTGAATAAGTTTTTAGCTGAGGATTAAACAAGGGTACTTTATTCGACAATAAAGCACCCTTTTAATTTAGCTTAGAACTCTCCTTTTAAAGCGGCATTACAGCGCTCGCAAATAGTGGGATCATCGGCAAATTTTCCCACTTGAGTGGAATAATTCCAACAGCGATCGCATTTTTCGCCGTCTGCTTTGACAATTCCCACCGAAACAAAGTCTGATTCTCCCTTATATTCTGCGGTTTGAATCGCACTAATATCACTGACTAATTCCACTTGGGAAGAGAGAAATAGATAACGCAATTCATCGACTTTATTCCCCGTTAAACTATCACAATTGTTGAATAATTCTAACTCCTGTTGTAAGGTTTCATCGGGAACATAAAGTAAAACTTTTGCCTCTAAAGAAGCACCGATCGCCTTATCATTTCTGGCAGTTTCCATCACCTTATTAACTTCGGTGCGTAGCTGCCGGAATTTGGCCCATTTATCGGCCAATTCGCGATTATTCCAAGCAGGATCGATGTTTAGCCATCCTGACTCAAATACCGATAAATAAGGAGTTTTGTAGGGGAGAAATTGCCAGATATCTTCCGCTAGATGAGACAGGACAGGAGCGATCGCTTTAGCGAGATTTTCTAAAGCAATAGCATAGACTGTTTGACAACTGCGACGACGGAAAGAATTAGGATCAGAAATGTATAAACGATCCTTAGCGATGTCGATATAAAAGTTAGATAAATCGACAACACAAAAATTCTGTACCGTCTGGAAAAAGCGGAAGAATTGGAAACTTTCAAAAGCTGCCGTAACTTCCGTAAACACCTCCGAGATACGATGTAACATATAGCGATCGATCTCCGGTAGATCTTCATAAGCTACCGCATCTTTAAGGGGATCAAAATCATTTAAACTCCCCAGTAAAAACCTGGCAGTGTTACGGATTTTATTACGGATATCTACCAACTGTTTGAGAATATTTTGACCGATATTCACATCATTGGTATAGTCCACCGAGGACACCCATAACCGAATCACATCCACCCCATAAGCGGGTTCTTTTTTCTGGTCTTTACCACCATTAATGATCACATTAGGATCTATGACATTACCCAGAGATTTACTCATTTTTCGTCCCTGTTCATCCAAAACAAAACCGTGAGTTAACACCGTTTTATAGGGAGCAATACCATTAGCAGCGACACTGGTTAATAAACTCGATTGAAACCATCCCCGATGCTGATCCGATCCTTCTAGATACATATCCGCAGGATAACTTAATTCTGGTCGAGCATTAGCCACCGCATTCCAACTAGAACCAGAATCAAACCACACATCCATAGTATCCATTCCCTTGCGATAACTGCGACCATTATCGCGATAACTGGGAGGCAATAATTCCTCTACGGATAACTCCCACCAAGCATTAGAACCCTTGACCGCAAAGATAGCTTGAACGTGATTAATCGTCTCCTCCGTTAACAGAGGTTCATTCGTTTCTTCGTCATAAAAAACAGGAATAGGAACCCCCCAACTGCGCTGACGAGAGATACACCAATCGCTTCTTTCACTAACCATAGAAGTGATGCGATTCTTACCCGTTGCAGGAATCCAACGCACCGAATCAATTGCTTCTAAAGCTAATTCCCGGAATCCTTCCACGGAAGCAAACCATTGTTCTGTTGCGCGAAAAATTGTCGGTTTTTTGGTTCTCCAATCGTAGGGATATTTATGCTGATATGCTTCTTCTTTGAGTAAGGCACCTTTTTCTGTCAGTGCTAAAATGATTGCTTCATTAGCATCTTTCAAGACATTTAAACCCGCAAATTGTCCCGCTTCTGCGGTGAAATTTCCCTTATCATCCACGGGAGAAAGTATCGGTAAACCGTAACGTTGACCGACGATATAATCTTCTTGACCATGGCCAGGGGCCGTGTGAACTAATCCGGTGCCGGAATCGGTGGTGACATAATCCCCACCGATGAGAATCGCACTTTCTCTGTCAAACAAAGGATGACGATATTTAGTATGTTCTAATTCCCGACCTTTAACCGTTGCTTTAATCGTCAAAGTCCTGTTAAAAGTGTCGGCCAATTTTTCGACTAAATCCGTCGCTACAATTAGATAATTAGACTCGCTAGTTTCCACCACTGAATAGCTTAATTCTGGGTTTAATGCGACGGCTAAATTCCCGGGTAAAGTCCAGGGAGTAGTCGTCCAGATAGCCACGGATAAATTAGGCAAAAATGGCGTTAAAACCGGGGTTGAAACTGACGTAATTGGGAAAGCGACATAGACACTGCGGGAAGTGTGACCTTCGGGATATTCTAATTCTGCCTCAGCTAAAGCGGTTTGAGAACTAGGACTCCAGTGAACCGGTTTTAGTCCCCGATAAATATAACCTTTTAGGGCCATTTTTCCGAATACGGCAATTTGAGCGGCCTCGTATTCAGGTTGTAGGGTTAAATAGGGATTTTCCCAGTCTCCCCAGACTCCATACCTTTTGAAACCTTCACACTGTTCTTTTTGCGTTTGAAGGGCAAAATCGTGGGCTTTCTGACGTAATTTCAAAGGGGTTAGACCCTCTTTTTCCGAGCTTTTGAGACTTTGTAAAACCTTTAATTCGATCGGCAACCCGTGACAATCCCAACCCGGCACATAGCGCACTTTGTAGCCTTGCAGCAGTTTATATTTATTGATAATGTCTTTGAGAATTTTATTTAAAGCATGACCGATATGCAGGGACCCGTTAGCGTAGGGGGGGCCATCGTGGAGAATAAATAATTCTTTGGGGTTATTTTGCGCTAATTTCTCGTATATTTGCTCATCTTGCCAGAATTTCTGGATTTCTGGCTCACGTTTACTGGCATTTGCTCGCATATCAAAGTCAGTTTGAGGCAAATTAACGGTATCTTTGTAACTTTTAGCGTTGGACATTCTGGCAAACCTATGGATATCAATCGTTTTCGGGATTCATTCCTAAATAACGTCCCTTTGAGAGTCGTTATCTCTATTCTGTCACATAACTGTAATATAAATATTACAAGTGACAATCAATGATCTATAAGTCTAGCGAGATTGAGTCCAAGAGCGATGATTCCGAAAGGCTATAATTCAGTTATTCGAGGATAGGGAGTATGAGGACCATGGTGACGAATCCTAATTTTTTTTATGTCTCTCCAGAAGTGTATCTAGAAGGGGAAAGAGTCAGTCCGATCAAGCACGAGTACCGAAAAGGACGGATTTATGCGATGGTAGGGGCAAAAAAGCCGCATATCGTTTTATCGGCCAATTTAGCCAAGGTTTTAGGTAATCATCTCGATGATAGTCCCTGTCTTGTTCTCACTTCCGATATCAAAGTCCGGTTAGAGGAGGCAAATTGTTATTATTATCCCGATATTGCGGTGGTTTGTGACGAGAGAGAGATTAACAATACCGATGATTTTATTCTCTATCCCGTTCTGATTATTGAAGTATTATCGAAATCTACGGAATCCTTTGATAGGGGTGATAAATTTAGCGATTATCAAACCTGTCCCACCTTAAAAGAATATATTCTTATTCATCAAAACCAGATGAAAATTGAATGTCACCGTCGCAAGGATTCGGGAATCTGGAAAGAACAGATCTATGAAGCGGGGGATGAGGTAGAATTCACCAGTGTAGGATTCCGGGGATCGATCGCTTCTATCTATCGCAAAGTCCCCGGTTTGCTATGATTACAATTCTTTTTTGACTTCACTTAATTACTGTCATAATATTTCTCAAAAAAAGAGGAGAAAAAAGCAAGTTCTGCCTTTCTCTCCTCCAGTCTAGCGATTAATTACATTGAAACAGCAGTCAGTAATCTTTAATTACTATTCACTGCCTTAGTAAGCACCGTTATTTTTGGGAAAAACCACAACACCGATAGTTCTGAAGATTACCCAGATATCGGTTAACCAGTTACGCGAATTAACGTAATACACATCCATCTGCACCCGCAGGGGATAGGGTATGTCATTACGTCCCGAAACTTGCCATAAACCAGTCAAACCGGGGCGAATAGTTAAAACTTTGTCGATGCGATTGCCATATTTCTGCAATTCTTCGGGAACTAAAGGCCGCGGACCGACGACGCTCATATCTCCTCGCAGGACGTTCCAGAATTGGGGAAACTCGTCTAAACTGGTTAAGCGGAGAAACTTGCCAATCCAAGTTATACGGGGATCGTCCTTAAGCTTGAAATTATCCTCGAATTCCGCCCGCAGTTGGGGAGAGTCTTCCATCAGTCTCTCTAATACCTTATCCGCATCCATTACCATAGTACGGAATTTAATACAGTTGAAATGCTGGAAGTTTTGACCGACGCGCTTCTGCACATAGAAGACCGGACCGGGGGAACTAATCGCGATCAATAAGGCTAAGATTAAGTAAAGCGGCGAAAAGAAAATTAGAACCGATAGGGAGAAAACGATATCGAATAATCGTTTTGAGGTATCGCCGTCTAAAGCTATTAACCAAGATTTTTGATGCCGTCTACCAGAGACCGAAGGTTTGAACCCTCGCTTCATCAAAGCTTGTAGAGCCTTGACGGAGATAAGTTGGCTATTAGCAGTCATCTTACTCCTTCACATCACACACACCACACAGTACCCATGATAAAGCCACAAGACCGAAAAAACAAGTCTTCAGGCCAATAACTGGCACTGGCCATTTTAGAGCCTTTGTACTGAAAAATCTCTAATTAGGGTTTGCGGCAAAAAGTTTGTTGGTGGGGTTAGGAGTCAGTAGTCAGAATTCAGGAGTCAGTAGTCAGAATTCAGGAGATTATTTTTATTTATTCTCCCCGCTCCCATCTCCCCCGCTCCCCGCTCCCCGCTCCCTTCTCCCCTGCTCTCCTATACCTTTTAAACAGGATTTAGTATTAAGCTAAGACGTATTTAAACCGCTTATTCTTAGATTAGCCGAATCTCCCCCCCTTGCCCTACCCCGACGTGGGGGTTGGGGGGTGTTGCCCTTTGCAAGAGTGCAAGAGTGCCTCTTGCCTCGTCTCAACAAGCAATTTAAATTACGAACAGCTTATAGGACGTTTTTGAACCACCAAAAATTAATTATGCAAGAGGTTTAATAAATAAAAGGGCATCATTTGCTGATGCCCTGTGGCTGAATATTTAAGTAGTTACGGATTTGATCCTAAGGATGAAGTATGCTCTTGTGTGCGCTCGTCTCCTGACTCGGAGAATTCTGACTCCCGAAAACGAAAACTTTATACTTGATCATCGGAAATTTTGGGTCTGAAACCCCGCCGTTCTAGGTTGGCTTTACGTTAGAATTAAAAGGCCAGTCTCGAAAACCAAGTGGACGGCGCAGCACCTTGAAAACTCGGCTTAGGGGGTTCCGACCAGAAAAGCTTGG
>NZ_JADBSZ010000171.1:0-12979 GCF_020246425.1 Microcystis sp. M079S1 | reverse complement strand
CCTTATATAGAAAGGCATTTAGCGATTTTTGTCAATTGTTTTTGCTCTAGAGCGAACTAATCAATTAAATCTCTTGCCAGATAAGGATTCAGTCGATTTATGCCCCCATATCGAACCATACCAAGTCCCGAAGAGCCTAATTTATCTAAGATACGACGAGCTTCAGGGGGAGGAAATGCTTTGTATAATGAAGCTTTAACATGGGTATTTAAGTTGTCTTGAACGACTCGGATTTTTTCAGCATCTGGATAACGTTCATCTACCAAGTATTTCATTTGTTGGGCATAATCAATACTCGTCCGTTGGTCAGTGACCTCAACGTGCCTCCAAGCTTTTAAAGGTTCAAAAAACATAAATATATTACTAACTCCTTCTCGTTCATATTGATAATCAAAGCGTTCAGGTTGTCCTGGTTCAGGAGGTAAAGGTGGTCGAGTTTCTGAAATGAGTTGTTTGCAGCTTTCATCAAAACAAACCAAGGGATAGGCTGGGTCGTAGGGCAGGATATATAGCCCTAAAACTTCTGACCTCTGACACACAAACTCAGCATCTTCATTAGGGGGAATTACCCAACATTCTTGTAACCAAGGTTTAATTTCGTTTTTTTTAACACTTGTCTAATGCTTTCATGAGAAATGCTTTCTACATACTCTAACACTACCATTTGTTCTGCTAATAATCGTAACGTCCAACGATGATAACCTGTTGGCGTTTCTGAGCAAGCCAGAGCTATTAAATGGGCTTCTGTTTCTCCATCTATCTTTTTCAGTTTTGACGAGTTTTGGGGGCGAGGATTTATGGCTTGTTCTAATCCTTCTTCAACAAATCTTTGTCTGACTCTTTCTATTGTCCTTCTACTGACATCCAAGGCTTCACTGATCTGATGATCATTCCAGCCCCCATTCTCTTGACTAATATCTGCTTTGAGCAAGATACGAGCATGATTAATTTTTCGGGCAGCCGCTTTCCCTTTTTGGGTCAATTCTTGCAAATAGGTACGTTCATTCTCCGTTAGGGAGACAATATATTTTTTAGCTGGCATAACTGGAAGAGTTAGTCTAAATTTAACTCTCCTATTATCTGTCATTATTGCTTTGACAGACCAATAGGGTGATAGGGTGATAGGGTGTTGGGGTGTTGGGGTGTTAGGGTGTTAGTGGAAATTCCCCCACTTCCCCACTTCCCCACTTCCCCAATGCCCAATCAAGGCTGGATTTATCGAGATAAAGTTAGCAAAAATCAGGCAGGATTAAGCTTATTAGCTTACTATACGGGCAAATATTGCCATTCTAGCCCAGAAGAATGGCTCGATCGCATTTTATCGGCAGCAATTCTAGTCAACGGTCGTCCCGCTTGCCCCGATACAGTCTTGGAAATCGGGCAGCAATTGACCTATCAGCGCCCACCTTGGACAGAACCGGATGTGCCGCTCTTTTTTGAGGTACTCTACGAGGATGCCGAGGTGTTAGTGGTGGCGAAACCTTCGGGATTACCGGTGTTAGCGGGGGGTGGATTTCTCGAACATACTCTTATCCATTTGGTACATCAGCATTATGCCGATGTCACTCCCTATCCGATTCATCGTCTTGGTCGCGGCACTTCGGGCATAGTCTTAATGGCTAAATCAAAGCCCGCTAGAGCCAAATTGAGTCAACAGATGCGAGAGGGGAAAATTACTAAAATATATCGAGCTTTAGTGGGTCAGGGCGACATACCAGATAATTTTACTATTAATCAAGCGATCGGGAAAATCGCTCATCCTATTTTAGGCCATGTTTACGGTGCGCTCACAGATGGTTTATCGGCCCGCAGCGATGGTCGAGTCTTAAAAAAACATCCCGATAGTACCCTATTAGAAGTACAAATTTTTACGGGCAGACCCCATCAAATTCGCATTCATCTGGCCTTTTTTGGCTATCCTTTAATCGGTGATCCATTGTATAGTGTGGGGGGATTGCCGCGACCGGATGCAGTCCCGGGGGATTGTGGTTATTATCTCCATGCCAATCAAATCGTTTTTAATCATCCCAGTACAGGCAAAACAATCCCTATTTCCTGTCAGCCGCCACCAGAATTAGTGGATAGACTTCTTGCAGAAGTCAGGCAACAGGCAAAAGGCAACAGGCAACAGAAAGAAAAATAGATGCTTTCAGCATCAGGATTGATTAAGCTAAACGGCTTTTACTTCGGATCACCGATATAGACTCCAAAAGGGTTATAGCTGTTGGATCATGCAGGTTAAGCGCCGTTTAGCTTACTTTTTGACTTTTGCAAGAGGTTTAATAGCGCAAATCTCCAAATCTAGCAATATTTAGGGTTGGCTGAATAAATCTAAAAACCTTGTTGGATAAGACTTTTAGACTTTTTTGACCTCAAAAAGTGCCAGCCGAGAGTGGTCGGGGCGAAAATTCAGGGACTTTTTCCCTGAAAATTAGGTAATTGACCGTCTGAAAATGGGTAAAACCCTACACCCTACACCCCACACCCCACACCCTGACCCCACGAAAAACTTTTTGCCGCAGACCCTATTTAAAACCCCCCAAGCCCGATCGCCAGCGATCACTAAAAGACCACTTCGGTAATCACACCCTCAATCGCCCCGAAGCGAGAGCGAGAAACTAAGACAATTCGATACAATATTGTCAACAAGCATTAAGCGATTTAAACTATCGATCGAAGGTAAAAGTCCCGAAGTTATCGAAATCTAGGGGGAGACAAAAACAAGCATGGGTAGAGTAGTAGGCATTGATCTAGGGACAACTAACTCCGTCGTCGCCGTGATGGAAGGCGGAAAGCCGGTGGTCATCGCCAACTCCGAGGGCATGAGAACCACCCCTTCTGTGGTCGGTTTTAATAAAGATGGGGAGTTAGTGGTCGGTCAAATGGCCCGGCGACAAGGGGTACTCAATCCCCAAAACACCTACTATGCAATCAAACGCTACATAGGTCGTCGCTACTCGGAATTAAACCCCGAATCGAAGCGCGTCCCCTACACCATCCGCCGGGATGAGATGGGCAATATCAAAATTAAATGCCCCCGTCTGCAAAAAGAATTCGCCCCCGAAGAAATTTCCGCCCTAGTTTTACGGCGATTGGCCGAAGAAGCCAGCCGTTATCTAGGGGAAGAAGTTACCGGGGCCGTAATCACCGTCCCCGCCTATTTTAATGACTCCCAACGTCAAGCCACCCGGGATGCGGGCCGAATTGCCGGGTTAGAAGTGCTGCGGATTCTCAACGAACCCACCGCCGCCGCCCTGGCCTACGGTCTCGATGAACAAGAAAGCAAGAAAATCCTCGTTTTTGACCTGGGAGGCGGTACTTTTGATGTTTCTATCTTGGAAGTGGGTGACGGCGTTTTTGAGGTGAAAGCCACCAGTGGCGACACCCAATTAGGCGGAAATGATTTCGATAAAAGAATCGTCGATTGGTTAGCCAATCAATTTTTGGAACAGGAAGGCGTGGAGCTGCGCCAAGACCGGCAAGCCCTACAAAGACTCACAGAAGCGGCAGAAAAAGCCAAAATAGAACTGTCAGGGGTCAGCGTCACCGATATTAATCTACCCTTTATCATCGCCACGGAAGACGGACCCAAACACATCGAAACTCGCCTGAGTCGGTCCCAATTTGAGGAATTATGCGGCGATTTAATCAGTCGTCTCCGTCGTCCTCTCAAACGGGCCCTTTCTGATGCCGGTTTGTCCCCCGTCCAACTAGACGAAGTGGTACTGGTGGGCGGTGGCACGCGGATGCCGGTGGTGAAGGATTTAGTGCGGAGTTTTATCGATAGGGAACCCAATCAAAATGTTAACCCTGATGAGGTTGTAGCGGTCGGGGCGGCTATTCAAGCGGGAATTTTGGGCGGCGAGGTCAAAGACGTGCTGCTCCTCGATGTGACCCCTTTATCCTTGGGTTTAGAAACCATCGGCGGTGTGATGAAAAAGTTAATCCCCCGCAATACCACTATTCCCGTCCGCAGAGCTGACCTTTTTTCCACTTCCGAAAATAATCAAACTGTGGTGGAAATCCACGTTTTGCAGGGGGAAAGGGAAATGGCCAGCGATAATAAATCCCTGGGACGTTTTAAATTAACCGGTATCCCCCCCGCGCCCCGGGGTATTCCGCAAGTGCAGGTGTCCCTCGATATTGATGCTAACGGTATTCTACAAGTCACCGCTAGGGATAAAATGACCGGACGGGAGCAAAGTGTCACCATTCAAGGCGCTTCTACCCTCAGCGAAGGGGAAATTAACCGCATGATCGGTGATGCTGCCCGATTTGCCGAAGCAGATCGTACCCGTCGCGAAAAGGTCGATAAACGCAATCGCGCCCGCTCTCTGGTGGATCAAGCCCAACGACGCTTAAAAGATGTTACTCTCGATTTTGGTAATGAGTTTACCCGTTCCTATCGTCGTCAAATTGAGTCTTTGAGTACGGAAATTATCGACGCTTTGGAGAAAAATGATGACCGTCGCATCGATCGCGCCCAGGCGGACCTACAGGATGTTATCTATGAATTAAATCGCGAGGTACGGCTACAATACGACGAGGAAGACGAGGGCTTTTTTAGTGCTATTCGCAAGACTTTTACCGGGGATAAGGAAGATGATCTTCCCTCCGAACCGCGCCGCGATCGTTATCGTCAGGATTATCGTCCCAGTACACCGGGTTATCAAAGTGATTATCGACCCAATTATTCGGCTAATCAAGATAGTTATCGCCCCCGCAATCAGGACAATTACGACAATGGCCGCGATAGCGATTGGCAAAGTCCCCCCCGTTCGGAGGAAAAAAGTTATAACAATAGTAAAAGTAGCCGCAGCGGCGGCAATCGTTCCCGCAATATTCCCCCCCAAAATAACTGGGATGATGAGGATGATGATTGGTTTTAATCAGTGATCAGTAAACAGTGATCAGTAAACAGTAATCAGTAATCAGTAAACAGTAATCAGTAAAAAAACAGTGGGAAACTACTATTTAGTACTGCTCGCTTAATACATACTGCTCACTTAGAACTCAAATCTGATAACTGATAACTGATAACTGATAACTGATAACTGATAACTGATAACTGATAACTGATAACTGATAACTGATAACTGAATATATGCCACAATTAGTTAATTATTATGATCTTTTAGGAGTATCTCGCACGGCCACCAGTGACGAGATAAAAAAGGCTTTTCGACGACTGGCTCGCCAATATCATCCTGATGTTAATCCGGGGGATAAATCGGCCGAAGAAAAGTTTAAAGATATTAATGAAGCTTACGATGTTCTTTCCGATGAAGAAAAACGAGTTGAGTATAATCGTTCCTTGACGGGTAATAAGCGTCTTGGGATACGTCCGGGGGAAAAAGCGAATGGTAACGGTAATGGAAAAATCCCCCGTACAGAACAGGATTTATGGAAGTTTAGAGATTTTAATAACCTTAATACTAAGCGCGCTAAAATTGCCTCCTCTCCCCGTTTAACTCGTCGAGATGTGGAGGCGAAATTGACTTTACCTTTGGAGAAAGCTTATCAAGGTGGCAGACAAAGAATTCGTCTGGAAGATGGCCGATCAATCGAGGTTGATATGCCGGCAGCTATGATCGATGGGCAGAAAATTCGTCTCAAAGGTCAGGGGATTGAAGGGGGTGATTTATATTTAAAAATAACTATCGCTAGGCATCCTTTTTTTAGGATTCAAGGTTCTGATATTGTCTGTCAAGTACCGATTACTCCTAGCGAGGCAATTGTGGGCGGTTTTGTGGAAATTACTACCATTGACGGTTTAGTTAAAATGATGATTCCTAAGGGGGTTAGAAGCGGTCAAAGATTACGTTTGGCTAACAAAGGTTATCCCACTTCCCAAGGAGAAAGGGGCGATCAATTAGTGGAAATTATATTAGTTAATCCTCCCAATCCTAGCCCTGAAGAATTAGAACTTTATCAAAAAATACGGGCGATCGAAACTTTTAACCCTCGTCAAGGTTTATAAAGATTATGCTAGGTGGGTTACGGCAAATTGGAAATTTTTTGTCAAAAACATAACTTGTTCTTGCCTAACCCACCCTACACCTAACCCTTAATTCCTGTCTTTTTATGATCAATATAATTGATACAATTAAACCTTTTTATCCTCTAGCTTTCAAGGCTATTCGGGGCAATTTAGAGGGAACACAAAAACAATTATTAAATACTCTGCAAAAAATCGATCGCTCGCGGGGGGAATTTTGGGGACAATGGTTAATCTCCCAATTAGCAGAATCCCTCTGTTTTAGCGATTCTCGCCTATCTCAAAGCCTCTGGGGGTTAAATTTCCCCAATCCCGTCGGATTAGCGGCAGGATTCGATAAAGACGGTTTAGGGGCAGGACTTTGGCCTAGTTTCGGCTTTGGTTTTGCCGAGGTGGGTGCTGTCACCCTAGAAGGGCAACCGGGCAACCCAAAACCGAGATTATTTCGTTTACCGGAAGATTTGGCCGGATTAAACCGTATGGGGGCAAATAACCTCGGTGCGCCGGTTCTAGCGGCAACTCTCCAGCAATCTTGGCAACGACAACCCCGACAGATTCCCATCGGCATTAACCTCTGTAAATCGAAAAATACGCCCCTAGAAAAGGCTCCGGAGGACTATTTAGGCAGTTTTCGCTATTTATTCCCCCATGCTGATTATTTTGTCGTTAATGTTAGTTCTCCCAATACTCCCGGTTTGCGTTCCCTGCAAAGTGGTGAACAACTCGATAAAATCCTCGACATTTTACAAACAGAAAATCAAGGCAGAAAACCCCTATTAGTGAAAATTTCTCCCGATTTAGAATGGGAAGATATTAGAACAATTATTGAGTTAGCTTTCTCCTATCAATTAGCTGGAATTGTCGCTACTAATACCACCACTAAACGCACGGGATTAAAAACCACAATTCTGCCTGAAACTGGTAAACCAATCACTGAAGAAGCAGGGGGAATTAGTGGGCAACCTTTGCGGGAACGTTCCACGGAAGTTATCCGTTTTATCTATCAGCAAACCCAAGGCAATTTACCGATAATTGGAGTGGGAGGCATTTTTTCTCTCGATGATGCTTGGGAAAAAATTACCGCCGGTGCGAGTTTATTACAGATTTATACCGGTTGGTTATACCGAGGACCTTGGCTAGTATCAAATATTTTACAAGGATTAACAGAAAAATTAGAGGTCAATGGGTTGACTAACATTAATCAAGGGGTGGGGTTGAAATCTGACTAAGGATGAGCCAATTTTCTCTGGTAATTAGCAATAATTTCGGAAAAATTAGCTGAAATGTTGTCTGTCACCTTTGGGGATAAGATAAGATAATTAGGATAACTACAATAGGACTGATCTAGAGACTACAGCTAGATAAAAATTGATCGCCAAGTATTGAACTTATTAACCAAACCACAATTCTATGTCAAAAAAATCATTTTTACCCGGTTGTTTAGTCGTCTTAGGACTAACAGCAGTAACAGCAGGAGGTGTCTATCTTTATCTACGAGGACAACTACCTTGGCAAAGATTCACCCCCTTAGAATCGGCAAAAGTTATCCCAGAAACTGCCTTTGCTAGTAGTTTTGTCTCCACGGATGCAAAAGCTTGGTCAGTGTTAGCTAAATATGGTACACCAGAATTGCGAACTGCGGTTAGTCAAGGACTAGAAGAATTACAAAAAAATATCTTCACCGATAAGATTGATTATCAACGGGATATCGAACCTTGGATCGGTAGTATCAGCTTTGCTTTCCTTCCCGCAACTACCCCCGGACAATCGGGATTATTAACGGTTATCGGTATCAAAGATAAAATTAAAGCGTCAGAATTCGAGAAAAAACTAGGACAACAAGTTAATCGCAAAACTAGCACCAGTGACTACAAAGATATTAAAATTACTGCTATAGATTGGCAGGATAACACCACCATTTATACTGCTGTTGCTGGGGATTTTTTGTTGATATCCTACGATAAAAAGGTGTTAGAAGCGGCGATCGATACCTACCGAGGACAGCCATCTTTTAGCAGTAAACCGGAAGTGAGAAAACTGCTTTCCCAATCCCTCAATCTACCCAATACCCTAGCAACAATTTATATCGATGATTATGCCGGAATCTTGGGAGCAGATGCCAATTTATCTCCCCAAAGTCGGCAAGAATTAGCAAAAATTCAGGATATTGTCGCGGGAGTGGGTGTCACCGATACGGGATTACAGTTACAAATGGTGGCTAAACTTGCTCCTGAAACTATTTCTAACCTACCTTCCCCTAGCAAAAATAAAGTTTTAAATTATTTACCCGGAGATACCATCGCACTTTGGAGTGGTAATAATCTTAAACAGGGATGGGAAGAAGCAGAAAAACAGTCCCAAACTAACCCAGAATTACAAGTTTTTCTGCGTCAGATCCGTGAGAATTTTCAGATGGCAACCCTTGACGCAGATAAAGAAGTTTTTAACTGGATGGATCGAGAATTTGCCTTCGGAATTATCCCCAACCAGCAAGCAGTGGGAGGGTTAGGTTTTGGGGGAATGATGATCTGGCAAACCGGCGATCATAAAGCGGCCAAAACTACCCTCGATAAGTTAAATGAATTGGTGAAAACTGTTCCCTTTATCACCATAAAAAACAGTCAAATTTCTGGCCAAGATGTGACTGAATGGAAAGCGGAAGAACAAGCGATTTTAACCTATGCTTGGCCTAATAATGATACCCTAAAAATGACCGTCGGAATTCCCTATCAACCCCAACCGAATCAACCGATTAGCAAAAGTGAGAATTTCCAAGCATCGATCGCAAATTTGCCTAAAAATAATCTCGGTTATTTTTTCATCGATGTGGAGCAAATCATCGCTAAAGCAGGGGGAATTAATAATCTTCCTGCCACGGAATTAACCCCGGAAGCAAAGGCCTTTTTAGAATCGGTACGCGGGATCGGAATTACTGCCACTATGCCTGATAAAACCACCAGTAAAATTGATGTTTTATTTTCCCTGAAACAAACTCCCTAAAAAGTAACCGACTAGATAAAGCGATCCACAGAGAATTATACGACTATCGGCAGATTCTTGGATGGCTTTTTTTAGTCCTAAAAATACATCGGAACAAGTCTCTAGGTGAGATAATTCTGGACAAATTGAAGCCGCTAATTCCGCTAAGGTTTCAGGATTGGCACTGCTATGATCGGGGACGGGAACTAAATATAAACTATCGCCTTTTCTTAATAAAGCTTGGAATATTTCCCGATGATCTTTAGTCGATAAAATTCCCATTACCCAGATAATTTTTGGAGCTTTTAAACTATCTACATACTGCCTTAAACCCATGGCGGCAGCGGGATTATGAGCGCCATCTATTAAAATTTCTCGCTGACACCAATTAACGGTTTGTAAACGTCCTAACCAGCGAGTTTTTGCCATTCCTTCTTGCACGACTTCATCGCTAATTTGCCAACCTTGCTGACGCAAAATATTAACAACAGCGATCGCTATAGCGGAATTAGTTAATTGAAAATCTCCTGCTAAGGATAAAGGGTATTCTAACCCTTGATATTTAGCACGATTATCGGCAATTTTTTCGGCAGCTTCTACCCATACCGTCGGACAATTTAACAGCTTGATTCTCTCCCTAACTACCCCCTGCGCTGATTCTGGTAATTGTCCGATAACTGCGGGACAATTCGCTTTTAATATCCCCGCTTTCTCCCCGGCAATATCGGCAACCGTGGGACCTAAATTCTGCCAATGTTCCCGACTAATAGAAGTGATGACAGTAACTAAAGGTTGAGCGCAAACATTAGTCGCATCTAATCTTCCTCCTAAACCCACTTCCATCACGGCAATATCCACCTTTTCCTGAGCAAAATACAGCCAAGCAGCGGCAGTAATTACCTCAAATTGAGTAGGACTTTCCTGCTGGGGATCGATAAGCGATTGTATATATTTAAGCAGGTTTTCTAAAGTTGCGGTTTCAATATTTTCGCCATTAATAGAGATTCTTTCTGTCCAAGCAATTAAATGGGGAGAAATATAACGTCCGACTTTGTAACCGGCGGTACTGAGAATAGAGGATAGATAGGCACAAACCGAACCTTTGCCATTAGTTCCCGTGACATGAATAATCGGAATTTTATCTTGGGGATTGCCTAAAATCTCCAGCAGATTTTTTATTCTTTCTAAACCGAGATTGACACCAAAACGCTGAAAAGGTTGCAGTAAAGAATCGATAGTCATGGTTAGCAAACTATAAATAGGGTTTGCGGCAAAAAGTTTATTGGTGGGGGTAGGGTGTGGCCCCCCACCCCCCCGACATCGGGGGGGTGGGGTGTGGGGTGTGGGGTTTTACCGATTTTCATCTGCTCAATTACCTAATTTTCAGGGAAAAAGTACCTGAATTTTCCTCCTGATCACTCCCAGACGAGGCACTTTTGGATTTCAAAAAGGTCTAAAAGATTTATCCAACAAGGTTTTTAGATTTATTCAGCAGACCCTAAATAAAGGAATCCGGCTAGGATCGATACTCCTACCGGCACGGATGACCCTTTCTCTGGGTGATAATGTCTAAAGTTTGACTAAAATGCTCGGTTCTTTTTGGATCGGTAAAACATCAAGAGAGTCAATATTAGCGCAGTATTTTAAATCTTCTTGACAGTGGAGACGCAAGAGGCGCTGACCGTGACTACAACTGTGGAACATTCCTAAAAGATCATTTTGCCATTGACGATAAAGAGCGATCGAGGCGATAACCTCATCATTCCCGATCGCCATTTGCCCCGATTGTTCTTGTAGCGCATCGGCGATCGCTCCAGCACAGGCCGTATCTTCCAAAGAATAACCCCCTTCCCAACCAGAGCCAACAATCCAGACGGTGTCGGGCTGCCTATCCAATAAGTAATTAACGGCAGCTTGCCGATTGATCATGGCCGCAGTGATCACGATTGGGGATTCTTCCACTCTTTGCAGAGCGCGAGTGCCGTTAGTGGTACTGATAAACAGACGACGACCTTTCATTAAATCAGGGGTACAATCGAGGGGAGAATTGCCCAGATCGCAGCCTTCTACTTTCGCGCCACCTCTTTCTCCTGCTCGGAGACGTTTTTCCGGTTGCCAGGTATCACTCACCTGCATCAGGGTTTTCAGATCGCTAAAGGTTTGCACTGCTTCCGCACCGGCATTGAGGGCAGTGGCGATCGTGGTTGTCGCTCTTAAAACATCGATAACGACGGCGCAATCGGGTAGAGTATGGACGGGGGTAAGTTCGGGAGTATGATAAATGAAAACCTGCACGAGTTATACCAAGTAAAAAGTAAAAGGGGAAATAAGCTCAACATACCGCCGCTCGGCGTCGCGCTGGCAGAAGAAAGACAAGGCCGATTTTATCACGATGGATGTCAGCTAGTTAAGCTGTTCTTAATTCAAATTGCTTGTTTAGATCAGGCAAGGGGGGGCTAATCTCAGAATAAGCGGTTTAAATACGTCTTAGCTTATCACTTGAAATACCCACGCGGATCACAAAATTGGCCAATTGTCAATAGGGTTTGAGATGTTCTCACCCCGGATCGATCGTCATGACTAAGTAGCTGGTTATAATTAAATTAAAAATGGATTTTAGGTTCGATCCCCCCTGCCCCCCTTGATAAGGGGGATGTCGATCCCCCCTGCCCCCCTTGATAAGGGGGGTGTCGATCCCCCCTTAATCCCCCCTTGATAAGGGGGGTGTCGATCCCCCCTTAATCCCCCCTTGATAAGGGGGGCATCTGATAAGTTTTAACGCCTACTTACTTAAATGTTATAATTAATAATTATTATGCCTGCTAACCTCAAGATTCATGTCTGCTAAAGATCGTTTTCATGGTGCAGTGAGAAAAGGATTAGAAAAAGAGGGTTGGATCATTACAGATGACCCTTTAAGGATTGAAGTGGGTGATGTAGAAATGTATGTCGATTTAGGAGCAGAGCAACTGATAGCCGCAGAAAAAGACAATGAAAAGATAGCCGTTGAAATTAAAAGTTTTATCGGTAAATCCAGCATTTCAGAATTTCATACTGCCATTGGACAATTCTTTAATTATCGTGTTGCTTTAGAAGAAAAAGAACCTAAAAGACAGTTATATTTAGCTGTTCCCTTAGATATTTATTATAGTTTTTTTGAATTGCGATTTATTCAAACTGTCGTTAAACGATTTCAAATTTACCTGATTATTTATGATCCGATTGGGGAGGTAATTGTCGAATGGAAAAATTAGAACAATATCGTCACTATGTCAAGCAAGTCATTACTGAATATTCTCAGATAGGTTCATCTAAAGATCCGATTGAACAACAATTGATTTTTGATACAGTTGGCGATCACTATCAATTGATGTATGTTGGCTGGAAAAATAGACGAAGATATCATGGTTGTGTTTTGCATCTCGATATTAAAAAGGGTAAAATCTGGATACAACATGATGGCACTGAGGTAGGAATTGCCAATGAATTAGTTAATTTAGGTGTTCCTAAAGAAGATATTGTTTTAGCCTTTCATGAACCCCTAGTCAGAGAATATACAGGGTTTGCGGTGGGTTAATCAAAGAGGGCGAATGCAATTCGCCCCTACAATAATATTATTGCGCCAATGGTAGGGGCGCACCGCGTGCGCCCAAAATGTCCTATAGATATTTCGACAAAATTGAGATGCACCCAAATTATCCCTATTCTTCTTCCTTCCACACAAAAACCAGAAGAGCCAATTCGCCTAACCTAATCATAGGTTAAGCGACAAACAAGATCAGCAAGAGATTTCGATTTTTTTACCTTGCTGATCTCTGTATTTCTTTGTCAACAAAACTTAACAATTATCGGCAAAATTTCGCTTGCTTTTGTCGGCAGATTTTGCGATAATATTTTTAAAAGATTTTATTCATAATGGAAATCCTTGCGTCTAAAAAATTTTTGCAGAGATTCCCATTATAAGAAAAGCATAGCGCAAGTCGCCGGCAAAGTCAAGTCCTT
>NZ_JADBSZ010000170.1:0-34299 GCF_020246425.1 Microcystis sp. M079S1 | reverse complement strand
CGATTTTGAGGTAGTCAGTTACCTAAAATTCAGGGAAAAAGTCCCTGAATTTTACCCGCGATCACTCCAATGGTCAGCACTTTTTGAGGGGAAAAAAGTCTAAAAACCTTATCCAACAATGTTTTTAGATTTATTCCAGCAAACCCTAAGTAGAGGCGATAAAATTCCATGTTCCAGGAGGGTTTTTTCGGCTGGTGGCAGTAAGCAATCAAACCAGAGAGGAGATTAAGGCAAAAATTAACAGAGCTACCGTGGCGGGAATGTTCAACGGAAGTTTCCCTTTGACAAAAAGCGACAACCTCTGCTGTGGCAGAATCTGTATGGGGGAACTTCCGCTAAAAACAGACAAATTTAACGGAGTTCGCGGTTCGGCATCACGCTTCGATCGAGCGGCTGTTAATAGCCTTGAACTCAATCAACCACCACAACCACCACAACCACCACAACCGCCATCACTGCCGCCATCACTGCCGCCACTGCCGCCATCACTGCCGCCGCCACTGCCGCCATCACTGCCGCTACTGCCGCCACTGCCGCCATCACTGCCGCTACTAGCAACGGCTGTGGGAGTCAGCATTTGATACAGGTCTGCTAAAGCAGTATCGGCCATCAGAACTGTTGCTCCAAAAAACGCGACCGCAAGTACAAGTTCAGAATCGCTGCTATTGGCTGTTTTTAAAGGTTGTAAGCGATTTCTTAAATCCTTAAAAATGATCTCTCCATAACGGCTGCGCTGTGGTTTGACAAAAAACCTTGCTCCCAAAACTAGAAGCCCAAATATACAGATGAGAAGTAAACCAACTGGCTTATCGCGAGAAATTCCCACAGCCATTTTGCACAAGCCTATTCCTAGAAGAATAACCACAATCAATGATGGATAAATTTGGGCTTTGAATGCTTGGGCATCGCTCAGAAATAAACCAAGTTGTTCTAGGCGGGCACGAATGCTATCTTTCATTCCTGTAGACTTCCGGAAAACCTGTTCAATTGCCCCATCAGTGGCCAAAATATCTTGTGCAACCGCCTTTTCTACAGGATCGGCAATAGCATCGATCTTTCCTGTCACCACCAGTTTGCTTTGTGTTCTTCCAAATGGTGATTTTTCTTTTAATACCTCCACATAGCCTTGTTTTACCAAACTGGTGATTGCGGCCATAATCAGGCGATGATTGCCCCCCGCCAAGAAAGCTATCTCGTAAGTATTTAAATCAGGTTGCTGCTTTGTATTAGTGCTAACTAGGCACAGGGAAAAACGTAGCCAGGCTGCCAAAGCGATTCCCATCACTACTAGGGAAATATAGAAGGTTAAAAATTCCGGACCTGTAAAATTCATTGGGTTAGGAATTTGGGAGATTATCTGACAGCCAGTTATCATCAGTGAAAGGAAGGCTAAAAAGGTAAAGATGCCTATTTTTCGCAGTTGTGGTTTGACGGAGACTGTGAAATTAGGTTTTGACAAAACCCAGCTTTGTTGAGTATTGATCCGGATAAAATGCAAATCTCGCCCGAATCGGTCTTTGGGTTTAGGCCAAATATCTATTGGAGGAATATGTCCAAAAAACTGTTCGTAACTTTCTAGCGTCTTGCTATACCAACTGCCAAATTTTAATTGCTCGGATGAACCCCCACGAGTCGGCTCGTGATGTAATGTGGTTTGCAAAATTTTGGGACAGAACTCTTGCCAGTACAATCGCGTATAGGTCAGATGTAAATGCCAAACTTGATCGATTTGGTCGGATGGCGTGACCGGATGTCCTGCTGCAACGGCTAGAAATATAAACTTTTTGTATTCCTCGATCGCTCTCTGAGTATAGCCTAAGGACCAGCCGTTATCTTTTGCTAATCGTTGGCTGAAAGATAATTGACTATCTGGCCGATCCAAGGCAAATGCCTGAATTCTTTTGTATAGCTCTATCTGTTGAAAGTTCATCGTCCCTAATGGGCTATCCATAAACTGGGCCTCCCGAAAAAAACTGTTTCTAGTCGTTTATTTAGGCCGAAGAGGCTTAACTATGCGTGAAGTTTAAATTTCTTTACAAAAAGCTGGATGCTAACTATCCCTCTTTCAACTGGGCAATAAGTCTCGGAAACCGAAAAGAAAGTTGAGGAAACTGACAGAACCGGTTAGGTGAGGATAAAATACCAGTGGTCGCTTTAATATCACCTGAATAGTCGGTTTTTTGTGTCTTTCCCGAGACTATCGGCTGCTACCACTGGTTTGCTGTTGTTTGTTGTTGTAATCCGAGGAAATATAGTTCTTGCGTTCCCAAGCGCCTGAACTGCATTTGTCTCTCTAGTAACAATTGTAACAGACAATACCCATTTTGTGTAAAAAAAAGTAAACAATTTGGTAAAAAATTATTTTTTGCGGTAATCTTCAACCCTCTGAGGACAGCCCCAGATTACCGTTTCCTGTTTGTAAACCACCATACCGGGCTTGGCGCCCTTGGGTTTATAGACGTATTTGGGACGGGTATAGACGACGGGAACCTGTTCACTATGGCGAGCGCGGCTATAATAAGCGGCGTAATCGGCGGCAAATTGCAGATCGGCGGCTTCTGGAACTGTACCGGGGGTTAAACGGAGTAAAACGTGACTACCAGCGATTTCTTGACTATGAAACCAGATATCGTAATCGCTGGCGCTACGAAAAGTTAGCCGATCATTTTGACGGTTATTTCTGCCAATCCATAATTCTACTCCAGAGGGAGTAGTAAAGCGCATGGGTTCAGATTCTTTATTATTCGTCCGATTACGCTGGTAATTGCTTTCTAGATACTTTTGTTGGATTAATTCTTCTTGTATCTCGTCTAATGCCTGTAAATCTTCGCTGCTGCTATAATTTTCTAGTTGACTTAAACTCGATCGCACTTGTTCGAGATAATTAATTTCACTGACCACTTCCTCTAATAAAGGTTCCACCGCTAACCGCGCCCTTTTTAATTTCTGATGTTGTTTATAAAAATATTGGGCATTCTGCACGGGATTTCTTTCGGGATCGAGAGGAATAATTACAGGTGTTCCTGTCTGGAAATCAGCCAAACTAATGCTAGTCATTCCCTGCTGTATTTGCTGCAGATTGGCCATTAATAAATCCCCTTGCTCTTTATAGCGATCAGCATGAGCAGATTCTGCTAGTCTTGTTTGAAATCCTGCGGCTTTGGTTTGCAGTTTAGTCAGTAAAGAGATGACTTTTTGATTTAATTTTTGCTGTAGTTGTCGAAAGCTTTCTTGATTAATTTGGTCGCTATAATAACGGTTTAATAATTCTTGGACATTTTTAGCCGCTGCCAGTATATCCCCACCGATAACTGTATAACCTTCTCTTGTCCATCCCGGTTGAAAGGTTTTGTTTTCAAGGATTTTTAACCATTCTTGCCAGGCCGAAAAGAGCTTTTCCCAATCAGTATTATCTAACTGATCCGTGTTTAATTTTGGGTTAATTTTGGCTTTTTGTAACAGCGATCGAGCGATGACCGGACTAACCCCACGATAGGTACTAACTAACTGTTTTTCGATAGTTTTAGGGATTAAACTAACTCTGGCTTGCCAACTGCTCAAGGATTCTTCTAAACTGGGATTTGTTGCCAATAAAACGGGGGGTAGTTGATAGATTTGTCCCGTTTGTACGGTGCGAACACTGGACTGGGTGGCATTGACTTGATGGGCAACGGTGACAATTTGATTGTCAGCCGCAGTTAAAATAACATTGCTATATTTGCCCATAATTTCTATATACAAATGCCCCAGGGCCGGATCATCGGGACGTTGGGCAAATTGCAGATCGATCACTCTTTCCCACGGGGCAACAAATGCTAATTTTGTCAGCGCCAAACCATTGAGTTGATGACGCAATTGATCGCTAAAAGTGAAGGTATCAGGGACTTTCGGCGGCGGATCACCAATATGCAGCCGCGCTCCTTGGGGATGCCAAGAAATAATTAACCATCCCTTGCGATCGAAGGTTCGTAAATAGAGGGCGATCGTTTGGCGATCAATTTGATACACTTGTTCTAGTCTCGCCGGCAGCCAAGTGGCGGCAATTTCGGCACAAGTGGCGCTGAGGGTGGTAAAGTCTAGGGATTGCATTTTCAGGATTCAGGAGATATTCTCGATGCCAAAGTTGGCACCGCCAAGCATGAAAATATCATAGCTTCCCACTAAGGCTAAGACAAAAAAGTTGTTTCCTCAATTAAAAACGGATTTGGTGTCAGAATCTATCGATGGAGGTAAGCTAAACGGCTTTTACTTCGGATCACCGATATAGACTCCAAAAGGGTTATAGCTGTTGGATCATGCAGGTTAAGCGCCGTTTAGCTTATCCCAGTCTTAGTGGGACTTAAAAGCTGAGGAAGGAAAAACTATGCCAGTAGTCTATGAGAATGGCACTGGTCTAACCGACAAAACTGGCCATAGCCCCTTTTCTGAGTTTTGTCTGGATGGGTATTAGCAACCGCGCAAGCGTCCATCTTCCATGTGAACAATGCGATCGGCAATATCTAAAATCCGATTATCGTGGGTGACGAGTACAATAGTACGGCTCTGTTCTTTGGCTAAACGTTGCATCAAATTCACCACGTCTCGTCCCGTTTTACTATCGAGGGCGGCCGTTGGTTCATCGGCTAAAACTAATGGGGGATTACCGGCCAAAGCTCGCGCAATCGCTACCCTTTGTTTTTGTCCCCCAGATAAGCTATCTGGATAATAGTCGATCCGATGTCCTAAGCCGACTTCTTCTAATATCAAAGCGGCGCGTTCTTCCGTTTCCCGCCCGCCGAGATTTTCCTGAAGCTCGATCGACATTTGTACATTCTGTCTTGCGGTTAGAAAGGGTAACAAATTATGGGCTTGAAAAATATAACCAATTTGACGGCGGGTTTGGACTAATTGTTCTTCACTAGCCCCCCGTAATTCTTTTTCAAAATGCTGTAAGCTTCCTTCTTGAACAGAGCGTAGGCCACCGATTAAGGATAGTAAGGTTGTTTTTCCGGAACCAGAGGGGCCAGTTAAAATAACGATCTCTCCCTCTTTGATTTTTAAGTTGATCTGAAACAGAACTTGTTTTTTCAGCGTTCCTTGACCGAAATAGTGATTGAGGTTTTGAATATCAATAATGTCCATAGACAGCCTCTTTCCTTGAGATGAGGTGTGGATATCTGTTTCTTTCTTCTAAAAAATATCGGCTGGATCGGCATCTTGCAATTTTTTAACAGCAGTGGCTCCTGAAACGAAGGCCATGACTAAGGTTAAGATAAAGACAAAAACCGCTCGATCAAGCGACATATTGACAGGTAATAAGGTGGCATTTTTAGTAAACTCATATTGAATATTAGCGATCAAAAAACCTGGAATATATCCGAGAACAGCAATTAAAAAAGCCTGTTGTAAAACCATTGATAAGAGATAGCTATGACGATAGCCCATCGCTTTTAGGGTGGCGTATTCTGAAAGATGTTCCGAAACATTTGTATAGAGAATTTGATAAACTACCACCACACCAACAATAATTCCTAGAGCAACTCCCAGGTTAAAAATAAACCCGATCGCCGTGCTAGTTTGCCAATATTTTTTTTCAAAGTTAACAAATTCGCTTTTCGACAAAACTCGAACATCTTTTGGCAAGTATTTTCTGAGTTTTTCTAGGGTTTTTTGAATATCTTGATCTGGTTTTAGTTTAATCAAACCCACATCAATAAAGCCTTTTTTGCGATTATCAAAAATTCGTAAAAAATTTATATGGCTAGTCACTAAATTTCCATCGGAGCCAAAGGAAGTCCCAAACTGAAATAAACCCACCACATTAACCTTGCGATTTCCGTTGGGATTTCCCAACTCTGTGCTTACGCTTCCATCCCTGCGAAAATCTTGGGCAATTGTCCCGAATTCACTACGAGAACCCTGATCAAATAATACCGTATTAGGCATTTTTAATTTCTCGATATTTTCGGTAATTCCAGGCAAATTGAGTACGGGGTGTCTCAGATTAATACCAAGGACAAAAATATTACGCCAATAATTACGAGTATTAGGATTTTTCCATTGAGCAAAATCGAGATAAATCGGGCTAACGTAATCGACTTCATCAAAAGCAAGTGATTGTAAAAGTCGTCGTTCTGGGAAACTTTTCATCGCAATTAAGGCAGTCGAGCGAGGACTGATTAAAAAAATATCTCCTTGTAAACTTTGATGGAAACGAACGGCACTATCGAAGAGAGCATCGCGAATCCCCAACTGCATAAAAATAATCACCACGGAAAAAATTACGCCTGAAAGAGCCACCAGTAGACGAACTTTTTGATGCTTTAGCTGTAGCCAAGCCGTGGCTAACTTAGTGCCTCGTTTCTGGAATAATTTTCGCTTATTCACTTGGTTTCTCCTTGATTTTGGGCATTGCTATCCTCAATTACCACCGTCACTTCCAAATTGCTTAAGCCAGATACTTGGGCGCTCGATTCGGGGGTAAGGCGAATTTTCACTTCCACTACCCTGGCATCGGCATCGGCTACCGGATCAGTACCAAGAACATTTTGCCGGCCCACTTGTAAACCAATTTCGCTAACAACTCCCGTTAATTCTCCGGCTAAACCATCACTCCGAATCGTAGCGGTTTGTCCGACGCGCACCCGTTGAATGTCTGTTTCGTAAACTTCTGCGCGAACATACATTTCCCCAGTTTCACCTAAATCAACAATCCCCTCATTGCCGACAACTTCTCCGGGCCAGGTACGAATTTTCAGAATTTGACCGCTTTTTGGTGCTTTTACATAGGCTAGGTTTAATTCGGCTCGGGCCCGTTTTACCAAGGCTTGATCAGATATTAATTGGGCTTCGGCAACTTGGACATCGACAGGACGAACTTCGGCGACCGCTTCTAAAGCCGCTTGATTGGCTTTGATCTCTTGAGCAAGGGTGGTTCGGGTGCGATCAAGATTGGCTTTGGCCTCCTGAATACGTTGCTTCATGGTGCGCTCAATTCGATTCAGATTCGCTTCCGCTTCTTGTAAACTTTTAGCTATGGTTTCGGCTTGTAGACAAAAGCGGTCCCGTTCTTGCTCCGGTACAGCCCCATCTAGGTACAGGGTTTGATAACGGCGGCAATCCGTTTGTGCGTTGATTAATTCGGCCCGAATTCGTTCGATAGTTGCCTTTCGGGCCGAGGTTTCCCCTTGTAACTCCGCTTCTAAACTGGCAATGGTCGCCTGTTGGGTAGCAATCTGTCCCCTTAATTCCGCTCGTGTTTTTTGGAAACGAGCATCTTGTGCGGCCACATCTCCCTGTTTTGCCCCCGCTTTAACTTGCGCTAAACGGGCCTCGGATATTTTCCTCTGGGCTTCGGCTTGGGTTAAAGCGGCTTGAAGGCGCTCATGGTTGTCTAAAATTGCGATAATTTGACCATTTTTCAGATGATCTCCTTGTTTTACTAGGAGTTGGGCTACCCTCGTTCCCTCCATGAAAGCAGGGGCCGAGATTTTAATCACTTCTCCCTTGGGTTCGAGATAGCCTCTGGCGGAGATAGCAGTGGGACTAATCTTCGATGGGGAATAAATCGCCGCCGGAGCGGGGCTATTCCCTCGAAAACGTAAGAGAAAATAGGTAGCACTCGAACCAGTTAATATAGCAACTGTAATGACAGTAACACTTGTTATCCAGCCTCTAGGTTTCACAAAAAATGCAGATTTAACCATTGTTTAGTTGATTCTAACCAAAAAATAAGGGCAAAACAGGAAACTACCGAGACTGTACAAAGGCCGACGGGGAGGGAGTTAGGGATTTTTTCGGATCATTCGACCGATGAAAGCAAGGGCAGAAACGAAGAATATAGCCCCACCGGTAGCTGGTTCGGGGGTGGACTGTAAGCTCGATTGAGCAACGGCGGCGATTGCTCTTTGTCCGGCGGTCGAGGGATGGAGTTGATCCCAAAAAAAGTAACTATCGGGATCACTACAAACACTCACAACCGGATTAGTGACTAGACAGGGTTCTGTTAGGTTACTAAACCCAAAACGAGCGGGATTGGCTTGTAATTGGTTGAAACTATCCCAGAAATCTAGAGTCATAATTTTCACCTGGGATCCAAAGGTTGTTTGCAAATGGTTGATTCGAGTAAATAGCAGGTCTCGATGCTCTGTGGTGAAGTGATTGAGAGCCGCTTCTCGTCCGGTCCCTTGCACAAGAGGCACTTTTCCTAAATCGAAAAGATTACTGACCATGATTTGGCTGGCCCCCATGCCAACAAGAGCGCGAATAGAAATTTCTAGATTGTTCACCGCCTCTACTGGCTCAGTGATGCCGCCAAACAGATAATCATTAGCTCCGGCAGCGATGATATATAATCCCCGAGGATCGGCGACCGTTACGCTATTAAGATATTGATTGACTTGCGTGAGGACTCCTGGCCAACTTGGATTAATCGTGTTCAGCGTCCCTGTATTCGCTCCGCCAAAAGCAAAATTGGTGGCGGCATTAACCGTTAATCCCAGAGATTGGGCTAGATATTCCACCCAAACCGGGCCATTGGTAAAACGTCCCTCGGCATACAGGGGAGCCGGTGGAAATGCTCCACCAGTAGCCTGATACACTCGACCTATATCTACGTTGCTGTCACCAAAAACATAGATTTCATCAATGTTAAAGCTACTCGCTTGAACCGAAGATTGTATTACTCCTGCACAGAGTAAGGAAAGAGAACCAATCCCAAAAGCTTGAAAGGTTATTGTTCGGAGAGGATGTGTCCTCAACCAATATTCAGGAAAAATAAGCGAGACAGATAACCTTTTACTTGTGGACATATCTTGAGGTTTTCGGAAATAAATAAAAACACATTTTCTGAGAAATGCTATTAAAATTGAGCAAAACAATTCCCTAAGAAGTTATTTCCTCTGGCAATTGACAAAAAGTTACCACGATCTGACAAGAAGGAATTCCATTGGCTAAAAATAGATAAAGACAAGCTCGTTCGGATGGTTTTTTTGACCAGCAATAAACCGGGATACCTTGTTGATTAGATGCGGGTTGCTCTGAAGCGTAAATATCGAGAAATAGGGGAGTTTTTCTTTTTTGGTCTGAATTGAGAGGACAAAGAGCAGCAGCGAGGATAAAAATAGAGCCAATTTCACTTAAGCGTCTTTGCTCTAACGAAACTAGATTGCCAGACTGTAGAGATGCTAATTCTTTTTCGGTCAGATTTAGCCCTAACGATTTGACCCCTTGATGAATTTCTTCATAGGTAAACATGACTTTTTCCGAGTAATTCTTAAGAGCAAGAATGGAGAGTTGTCAGGAAAGAAATAGGTGGCTATTAATCATATTACTTGATCATCCTAGCCGCACCTATTCCTAGAAAACACCCTTGATAAACACGGCTAAATCCAAGGGTTTAAAGAAGATTGATATTGATAATGTTTAAATTCCTCAGTTGTGCAAGCAATTTGATGATTATGAGGAATTTTTTTCATCTTTAATCGATGATAAAATTCTCCGAACGAGGCGACCCCTGACAAAAGCAAGAGTCGCAGGAAGTGATAGAGATGTTTAGGAGCTATTACTCCCCCCAAACCAAACCCCTTCCACTGAAAAACGAGATACCAAATCGCTCCATAGAAATGAGTGTATTTGATGCTCGTAAAGATGTTACTACGAAAAGGCTCATATTGAACATTTTCTAGGAAGCTATCAAAATGGACTAGCGGTTGATAGTCACCTAGTAGCTGATCCCCTCGATAACAATCCAGTAAGCCTAGGTTAGCTTTTCGTTCAACTAATTGATTTAATTGTTCGTAAATCTCGACAAAAAGTGAATTGACTGTCTGACGATGAATCTTGACAAATCCCTCAATAAAGGAAACATTGAGATGCCATTTTCCCACATACAGGGGTACCAAAATTCCGAACCACCAGATGTACTCGAAATAGATTCGCCAACTCATGATACTGGCATGACCGAGTTGAGTTTTGTGATCGCGCATAAGTTGATTCACTCCTTCCGCTTGTGCGAGATTAAATTGGTTGTAAGCTACGCGTTTAACCTCGGCATCTGCTTCTCCTGCTAACTTCGATCGAATGACTTCAGTAACACTTTCGATGGCAAAAGTGGTCAGGGATGTACCCATAGAATAAAAAGCATCGAAAATATAAGCCGCATCCCCAATCACATACCAATTATCTGCCGAAAGAACTTCCTTACTGGTGTGAGCGATTCTCGGCCAGTAGTGAAAATCGATCTTCTCTCCACTGCTCAATAAATCATAAAGAAGTTTGTGATTAGCTTTGAGAAATGCGTAAAACTTCTGTTCTTGATTTAGATAATCGGCGGGAATAATTTCATGATGATGGATAACTCCGATCGAAATTTCTTGAGTGTCTGTGTCCGTGGGAATCATCCATAGCCAATGACCTTGCCCGAACCAGTGATTGGTGGCATAGTAGTGACTACAGGATGTGGCTTCTGGATCATAGCCAGAGTGAAAAAGAGTTCGATCAATATTTTTAACCCGTACCCATGCCGAACCCGTATTTACACCACAAAGATGCTCCGGATCGAAAATAACATTATCCGTTTTTTTGCCGATAATAAATTGACGACCAGCGGCATCTACTAAATGTTTAGCAGTTAATTCAATCACTTCATCGTGCAATTTCACCTTGACTTGATGGGGATCATTTCCGGGATGAATAGTAACATCAACGACACGACCATTATAAAAATCAACTCCCATTTCCTTATTCATTCGTAACAGATCCCGCTCAAATTTAGCTCGATTCATTTGGCTAGAGGCAAGGGGGGGCTGTCGATTCGTCCAAATATGGTAGTAATCCTCGATGGTATCGGTTTTGTGAGAATCTTTTGGCCAGTGAAAATTTAAGCCAAATTTGGGAGGATGATTTTCAATCATGTATTCGTAAAGACCCAACTCTTTACAAATAAATAAATTAGCAATTTCTACCGTTGACTCGCCAATTTTTAGATCCTTATCGCTACGATTTTCTGGACGAGGATCGATTAAAGCGATCTTGATATTGGGAACCTTAAGCATCAGGTGACGGGCTTGGCAAACGCCCGCAAAACCAGCACCCATAATCACAACATCATAGACGAATTGCCGAACAGAATTAGTGGTTTTCATCATGACAATTACCGAGAACAGGAGTAAATAGAGACAGTGGAACAGAAAATTTAGCTGATCGTGCTAACAATGTGGGCTGGTAACAAAGAATTGGCTTCAGATTGGAGCAGAGGTACCGCTCCCCTGGAACCCTTTTTCATCTCCTTTTTCACACGAGCAATATAAGGCTCATAATCCACTTGCATTGTGTGACGGGCTGAATAACCGTAACGTTGACAAACTTGTTCTTTTTCTTGGAAGATTTCCCGTTTCATTGTCCTAGAATCGGGCAACTTGTACTCTCCTAATAAGTATTGACTAATCCACTGACTTTGTAATTCAGCGATCGGCATAACCGGACCGATCGGTTGTAATAGGCCAATAAAAAATAAATCGCGATAGTCAGGGTGAAAAACATGATGGAATAGTTGTACCTCATTATTTTTAACCTCGATCACTTCTGAACGGAAAAAAGGAAAGCTCACGTTATAGCCAGTGCAATAGATAATTTCATCCACTTTTTCTCGGCTTCCGTCCACAAAGATCACTCCATCTCCATCTAACTTTTGAATGTTGGGTTTCGGTTTAACTCGTCCGTGAGATAGGGCGGAAAAAATATCGGAACTGATGGTAGGATGAGCGTGCATATAAGGATGATCGGGATCGGGGAGACCATACTGGCTTAATTTTCCCACCTGCAATTTCACCGCAAAAGCTTGAATTTTTAATTTCCAGGAGAACGGTAAAAAACGAGGAATTGGCGCTAGATCAAGCGGGGTTCCTAAAACGTGTTTAGGAATAATATGAAAGCCGCGTCTTACGGATAAGTAAGTATTTCGAGCAATCCGAGATACTTCAACGGCAATATCCATCGCAGAATTGCCAAAACCGACTACAACAATATTTTTATCCTGATAAATTTCCCCACTCTTATAGTAATGACTATGGGTTTGTTTGCCCTCAAATTCTCCAGGAAAAGACGGGTTAGGCCAACGAGGATTCCAGTGGTGTCCATTGGCAACAATTAGGGCCCGATAATTATGGCAAGATTGATCGTCGAGAGTAATTTGCCAACCACCCAATTCTAGGGGTTCAGCTTGAACGACTTTTGTTTGAAAATGAATATGGGGCTTAAGGCCAAAATGCTCGGCATAATCATCAAAGTATTGAGCGATTTGACTGTGATGCGGGAAATTAGGATACTCCTCCGATAAAGGATAATCGGAGTATTGCATCAGTTGTTTGGATGTGTTAATATGCAGGGAGCGATAGGCACTGGATAAACCATTGGCATTGTTATAGACCCAAAGACCGCCCACACGGTTACTCATTTCATAACAATCAAAGGCAATTCTTCGCTCTTTTAAGACCTTACAAGCTGCGATGCCTGAAGCACCAGCACCGATAATACATACTCGATCGAGCAGGGGATTCATCGTTCTATGTTCTCCAGAGTTTCAAAATTTCACTCGAAAAAGTCAGGGAGGAAATCAGGGGTACCCCTGATTTCCAGAGGAAATTTAATGCTGTTCAACTACTCGATAATGATGTTCCAGAACCGCCGGAAAAGCACCCCGTAGGATGGGCAATAAACGCTCTGTCCAATTCATAAAAACATTCGGTTGGGGACGCTCGATCGCTCGGGCAATTACTGCCGCCACCGTATCGGCTGAAGCCATCGGCACTGGAGAACGACCATCAATTAAATGCCCGGAACGCTTTTGGGCAACTTGCCAAAATTCTGTCTGAGTTTCCCCAGGACTCACCAAAACGACTTTAAATTGATGGCCCATCTCGCGGCGAGCAACGGTGAGTAGGGATGAAACCGCGCTTTTCGAGGCACTATAAACCCCGTAACCCGTGGGCAAAGCATAGGCAACGACAGAAGAAACACCGACAAAAACACCTTCGTGAAGATGGGGAGCGCTAGCTTGTAAGGTGTAGAGTAAGCCGAAGAGATTCACATCGAATAATTCTCGGGCTTCCTCCTCGCTGGTTGCCAAAATCGGCTTTGTAATGCCGAATCCGGCGTTGGCTACGGCGGCATCTAAACCCCCTAACCCAGCGAAATGATTGATCGCCTCGAATTGTTGGCGACGGTCGCGCACATCGAGAGGATAAAGGTAGGCCTTACCCCCCGCTGCCTGTACTTGTTGGGCAACCTGTTCTAGCTTATCTTGACGACGGGCTGCTAATCCTAAAATATGACCCTCTTGCGCTAATTTAATCGCTAAAGCTTGGCCAATGCCACTAGAAGCACCAGTGATGAAAATACGTCGCATAATTCCTCCTAAGATTGGATAATTGAACAAGAGCAGGGATATTTTTGATGAGAGAGAGAGAAAAGAAATCAGCTTTTTCTCGGGGGGTAAACATTGTCTGAACGGGGTAACTTACCCTAGAAAATATCTACACTTGCAAGGGAACTTTTTCCGCTTCCATTTCGGGAGATTTAGTATCTACTCCCTCGACTGTCCAAGGTTGAAGGGTATCCCCATACTGATACTCTTGAAAAGCCTGTCTCATTTCGGCGATCAATCGGCTTTCGCTGCCATGATTCCCAGTTAAACTATAGATGATATCTCCCAGACCAATGTAAATAGAGGTGGTCAATAATTTTGCCATTGTCCCCAGAGAACGGGGGTGGCAAACTTGGGACAGACCGCCACTTTTCCATTGCAGTTTTAGATACCAAATGGTCAGATAGAAGAAGGTTTTCTTCATGCTGGTAAATACGCTGGTTTGTTTTGGTTCATATTGGGCATTTTCGAGGGCGTGGGTATAACGCTTAGGGGTGTGATAGTTCCAAATCAGTTGATCACTACGGTAACAATCCATTAAGCCGATATTTTTCTTTTCGTCCACCAGTTGATCGAACTGATCGTGAATTTCATAAACTAGACTTCTGAGGGTTGTTTGGAAAGTTTGGACGAACTGGGGGATAAACTCTAAGTCTAAGTGCCATTTGCCCACAAAAATGGGGATCAAAATGCCAAACCAAATCATGTTTTCAAAGTAAATTCGCCAACTCATAATACTGGCATCTCCCAAGTGACGACTATGGTTATGCATAAAGAGATTAATCGAGTTGATCAGAGTCAGATTGAATTGATTGTAGGCTTGGCATTTTTCCGCCGCGTTGACTTCTCCGGCTAACTTGGCGCGAATAATCTCTGTAATACTATCGATCGCTGATACGATCATCGTCGATCCGAGAGAATAAAAAGCATCAAAAATACAAGCAGAATCGCCAATCACATACCAATTATCGGGAGAGTATAGGGTTTTACTGGTGTGAGCGAGCCTCGGCCAGTAGTGGAAATCAATATTCTCGGCACTGGTGACCAATTGATAGAGAATATTATGGTTTGCCTTGAGAAATTCATAGAATTTTTCCTTACTATTGAGGCTTTCACTGGAAATATAATCATGGTGGTGAATCACACCGATCGATAATTCCATTGTCTCTATATCAGTGGGAATCATCCATAACCAATGACCTTTACCAAACCAGTGATTGGTGGCGTAGTAATGACTACAGCTTGCTCCTGTGGGGTCGTAACCAGAATGAAAAATTGTTCGATCGACATTTTGAACCCGAACCCAAGCTGAACCAGTATTTACCCCATACAAATCCTTAGAATCGAAACTAATATTATTAGTTTTCTTGCCGATTAAAAATCTTCTTCCGGCCGCATCTACAAGATGCTTACCCTGTAACTCGATCGACTCGTTTGGTAATTTAACCTTAACGGTATGTAGTTGATCATTCGGGGTCAAATCGATATCCACTACCCGGCCATTATAAAAATCTGCGCCCATTTCCCGATTCATTTTCAGCAGATCGCGTTCAAATTTCGGGCGATTTAGTTGCGTCGAAGCTAAATCCGGTTGCCGATTTGCCCAGATATGAAAGTAATCATCGATGGTTTTTGTCTGATCATTGCGCTTGGGCCAGTGAAAATTCAGACCGTATTTCGGGGGATGATTTTCAATTAAATATTCGTACAATCCTAAATCTTTGCCAAAAAATAGTGTCGCTACTTCAACTGTAGATTCTCCTAATTTGAGATCCTTTTCTGTCCGATTTTCGGGACGAGGATCAATCATAGCGATCCGAATATTAGGAATTTTGAGCATTAGATGTCGAGCTTGACAAAGGCCAGCTAACCCGGCCCCCATAATAATTACATCGTAAGGGCGATTAGACATATTTTTCACGGTAACAACTCCTAGTATTTAAAAAACTTTGGTGGCTTGAATATAGCCGCTCAAGAGATAGGAAAAAACTGATTTAGGGAATACTTCAACTTCGCTAGATTTTTTTCTGGAAAGATTCGGCCAAGAAATTGAGCGATCGGCTCAGAAAGCGTCTTGAATAGTCGAAGGTAAAAAACTGGGTTGAAATTGGCCTTGTTGATCGGCAAGAAGCCAAATTACATCCTGTTCTCCCACGGCAAGTTTCTGGAAATTACCCGCCGCATCCTGACGGAAATACTCGAAACCTAAGGTCATTCCCCGTTCAAATACAGCCCTCAGTTGCATAGAAACGTGAATTTCTTCAAAAGGGAGAGCTTCTCGTAAATAGTCAATCTGACTACGAAGACAACGAAATTCTCCTCGTTGGCCAGAACGTCCATAGAATTCGGGGACTAGGGAGTAACCGAAACGATCACGTAAACGACCTTGCCAATCACTATAGATGGCGAAGTTAATATTTCCGATCGCATCCGTTTCTTCTAACGAGGTGAGAAAGGATTCTTGCCGGAGTAATTTTCCTTTCTCGCGGGGATAATGGCCGCGGTAGAGTTCCTTGCCCATGGAGAAAAGAGAAGGAACTGGCGAAGTTTGAATCGGTTCATAAAGACCCGCCATAAAATCCGCTAAAAACTGGGGCAGGGGGTGAATTTTTGAGCCTTGACTAGGAGAAATTTCTGTCCAAGTCATGGTTAAAGTACTATGGGCAATTTTTGCTCGTATCTCTTGCTCTGTCACCCGAAACCAGTCGTAACCAAAATTAACAGTTGATCCAGAAACTTCCTGCACCCAAAAATGAACTTCTACTTGATCCTGTAGTCCTAAATCTCCAAAAATCTCTACTTGGCTACGATTGGTTACCATTCCCCACCGTCCCGTTTTGAGATATTCCCCCAAGGTATGACGGATCGGTTGAATTGCCCGGTCTCGTACTTGTCCCATCCAGTGAAAGAAGTAGGAAAAATAAACATTTTGGCTAATGGTTGCCGTTTCCTTGTAACCCACAGGCCAGCGCCAGATTAGTTTTTGCAAGGGAGTGGAAACGGTGGTTTGGGGAGGGGAGGAAATGGGAGTTGAATTGACCACCACCGCTACCATTCTTTGAGGATTGCGGGTAAGTTTCACCGGAAAGGTAAGCACAGATAAAGACTGACCAGCAACGAGGCCTCGAAATAAAACATTTTCTCCGAGAGATCGTTCTAAAACTAAGTCGATGTCCATGGCTTGGGTAGCTTTCCGGAGAGCTTCTAGGGCGGCCCAGATGCGAGTTGCTGCCTGGTCGATCGATTCTACTCCTCGAGCGAGTAATTGTTGAAGTAGAAGTTCTCGTTTAAAACTCAGTAAAGCGATCCAATCTTGGGGACTTCGTTGAGTAATGGGGGCGATATCGCACCCTTGCCGACCATAACCGGAGACACACAGACAGAATTGCTCATCATGGGATAGGGAAACCCCGACATTTTCCACTCCCGCTCCTTGCAGTATCGGTTGACCTGATGTTAACCACTGAATTTCAGGAGTTTGAGGGAGTGGTAAACCATCAATCCCCGGGGGAAGAGTTGTTCCAGAAGTGATCGAATATAGCGGTGCTTTCATCGTTTTCCCTGGTTCCCAAGAATCAACGGCGGAAGTAATCGTATCTTGTCTGAATTTGCCCATCTTGAAACATTCTCCGAAACTAGGTGGAGAGAATGAGACGTTTTTCGCACCATTCTCCCGGAATGATTAGGAAGGATTGAGGAAATTTCCGACTGTTTTGGCGAATAAGGGAACTTCCTGTTGTCGGCGCTCACTGCTGGGTAAATTTTGTAAACCGGGTTGATAGGTGAGCGCTAGGGTTGGGGCATCGATCCCGAAGGCTTCGGCCGACTGTTTCAATTGTTCTTGTAATCGCCGTTCGTCCCGTTGACCAGGATTGGCGATTTCCTCCGCCGTGGGATTGTCGCCTCGATGTTCTAGAATCCTTAACTGATAACCTTCTAACGTTTCCAAAACCTGCCCCTGCTCGTTGACTGCCGTGACAGTGGTACGATACTCTTTGCCCTCGCGTCCTTCATTGATAGCTAGTCCAAAACAGGATTGGTTCCGGGGAATTTGGTATAGATCAATACGATCAATGCGGATGGGTAAACAGATATCTTGAGGGATAATCGGTTGTACTGATTGCAGAAGAGAGTCGCGATAGTAGGGATCACCGAGGAGGAACGGGCCATCGGCTCGATCGAAGGTTTCTTTTTCCGCTCGTTCGCCGCCTACTTGGGTGGAGAATAGGAATTCTTTCGAGTTGAGACGATAGACATTTTTCAGTCGTTGAAAACGGCTTCCTTGAAAGAGTAACCAACCGTAAAGATCCTGTTTGGGGTCAAGATCTAGGGGTCGATCGGGTACAGTTACCGTGGAGAGGGGAACTTCGGCGCTTTGATCGTCGAGAATCAAGGTGGCGGCAAAATGGGCGATGGTAAACCCTGTCCGTTCCGTACGGATTTCGGCGCGCACTTGTAGCGGCTCAAGAGGAGATTTCTTTTCGAGAACTCGCGCCCAAATTTCGATCTCTACTCCCTGTTCGGGATCGACAACGATCGGTCGCTCTAAGCGGATATCTTGCAGACGAAGCCGAGAAAATGCTGTTTTTTGGCTGACATAGAAGGCGGCCTGAGCCATCGCTTCTAAACCGAAGACAGTGGGGAAAAGATAGGAACCGTTATAGATATGATCCCGAACATAGGAGTCTTGAGTGAGGGTAAGACGGGTACGGAAACCCACTTCTACTCCCAATTCGATGGTGTGAATATTCTCGATAAATGAGAAAGAGGCGGGGGGTTCGTAACGATGGGTACGCCATGTATCAAAGCCCCGTCGCATGGTTTCCACGCCGCCCAATTTGGACGTGACCACTACTTGAGAATCGCCGGGATCTTTAAACATCAGTTCTAAGAATCGATTGACTCCATCTTCTGTGGGCATGGCCTCAATGCCCATCCGGTTGAGATTCCGAACCGTTCCCATGCGTGCCCCCATGCCCACTTCTGACCAGACGCTAAAGGCGATCGCCAAAACCGACGTTTCTGGGTGTCTTTCGCCAAAGTTGCGAAGTAGAAGGTCGAGGGATTCATTGGAAAAGCCATACCAAGTATTCCCGGGTAATCCCAAAACCGCACTAATGGAGGAGAATCCGACAAAAAGTCGCGGCGGCATTTCTTCTAAGGCTTCCATTAGGTTCAAAACGCCCAGGACTTTGGGGGCTACTTCCGATTTGGCCTCGCCGAGAGTGGAATTTTCCACCCGACGGGGTTTGTTTAACGCCGAACCATGAATCACACCGGTGATCGGGCCTAGCTCTTGGCGAACACGAGTAACTAGCTCTCGGACAGCGATCGCATCGGTGACATCACAGGAATAGTAACGACAGATCAGCCGTTCTTCCGCAAACGCCCGTAGGGTTTGGGCGATCTCGCGCGCACTAGCATCAAGGGGATCATCTTGGGGATGGGGAGAACGCCCCACAAGGGCGGTTTTGACTCCAGTGAGTCGAGCGAAAGCGATGGCACATTCGGCGGTAATTCCCTTCGCACCACCGGTAATCAATACCACGTCCTCCGTTGACCAAGATAGGGAACGGGAAGCGTATTGGGTGCGATCCTGTACTTTCGGGCGAGGAAGGCGACGGATCGATTGTTCATCGTAGCCCACGGCTAAATAGGCTTCTTTGCGTCCGATTTCACCAATGATGGTTTCGGTCAACGCGGGCGAGGGGTTTTGGTTGGGTAAATCGATCACCCGTACCTTCAGATCTGCCCGCTCTAAATGCAGACTAGCGGCAAAGCCCATCGTACCGCATTGTTCCAGATTGCTCATTCCGGGTAAACGACCGAAGTGACCTCCCCCGAATTGAAGATAGGCGACGGTGACATATTCCCGTTCTAATTGCTTGGCACTGAGGGGAGTGGCGATCGCTCTAAGGCGAGACATAGCTCGTAGTAATCGCGCCGAGGAATCGCCATCCCCTCGCGCTTTTTGCGGCAAAATTCCCAAGAAGTGCGTATATTTCGGGTTTTGAATCCCTCCTTGCCAGGCCATTTCTTCGTAGGTGATCTTCTCGACCATCGCACCCTTGTCTTGCCAGTGCTTCTCCAGCATCTGCACCCAATCCGTTTCTTCCGATTCCGCGACGATGAGAATGCGCGCTTCTGGCCAATTGTCGTAAGCAAATAAATTGGCGGTTTCCCAGTTTTCTCTTTCCTCTGCCGGCAGCTCGATCGCTTCTTCGGGGGAATATTCTACTACGAAGTTACGAACCCAAGGAGAAGAGCTAGAAGCTAGAGAGGGAGCGGTTGGGACGGGTGAAGGATTGTCCGTCCCGAGCGATTGACTATGTTTGGCTAAAATCTCAGCGATTTCGCTCAAGGGGGCATTCGCAAACTGAGCGGGGTCGAGCTGGCCGGCAACGCCCAACTGTTTCGCCGCTTCCGCTACTAATTCTGCGGTTTTAATGGAGTCTAAGTTCAGGTCATCCAGTAAGCGCGATTGTAGGGACAAACTATCGATCGGAAACCCCGTTTTTCCGGCAACTAATTCTAGCAAGAGGCGAGAAATCGTTTGCACATCCTTTCTAGATTCTGTAGTTACCACTGGATTCGGGGTAGAAGGCTCCATTGAGGTAGGCATCACTTCTCGCACGGCTTCGAGAATTTCTTGAAGAGATGCGTTCGCTAGAGTGGTCGGATCCACTTTTCCCGCTACGCTGCACTCCTTGGCAAAATCCGCGATTAATTCCCCTCCCTTAATAGAATCCAAATTTAAATCATCTAGCAGTCTTGCTCCTAGGTGAATAGTATTTTCGGGAAATCCCGTTTTCCGCGCTACTAAAACAATTAATTGGGTTTCTAAATTGGCAGGAGGTTGGCTGGCCACGGTGGGTACAGATTTCGCGGGAGCAGCATCGACCATAACCGGTGGTTTTATTGTAGGATTCTCTAGGGTCGGAGCCGAGAAAGAATGGGTCGGACTTTTCCCATTGTTCGGGATATCTGAAGGCTTAAAGTTACTGCCTAGAGACTGTAAATCGGCGCGGATTACTTGAGCGAGAAAGGAACCCCTTTGCTGAAAATAAGCTGAGAGAATTGTCAAAATTCTCTCATTCATTTGTTCGTTGGGAGAAAGTTTTTCGTGAGTCATGGTATCATCCAGCGAATAGGTTTACAGGAAAGAGAGGTTTTCTAAATCAGCCCGAATTAATTCGGCTAAAAATGAGCTTCGTTGCGAAAAATAATGACTGAGAAGGTCGCTCATTTCCTCTGTGGATAAAGCAGGTAAGTTCTCTAGAGAAGCTGATTTAGATGTGGTTTGAAGTGGAAAAGGGATGATTTGATCGAGTTCCTCACGCTCGAAATCGAAGGAACGCTCACAAGGATTATCAATGAACAGGCGTTCTGACGCTGGAATAAATGGACGAATCAACCGATTTTCGTAGAAAAAATTCCAATTAATACCAGTTCCTTGCACAAATATCGCCGCAATTGCTGTATTCAGATCTCGTGTATTACCCACTTGAGATTCTAGGGGCAAACAGAGGGGAACTTCAGCGATTTCCGCGGTCAATCCCGAAAGAACTTTTCCTGGACCCACCTCCAATAAGAAGTCACATTGACGAGCAATCTGTTGGTATAGAGAAATAAAATCAACTTGTGCAGTAATTTGGTCAGCGAAGTGTTCTGATAGAGAAATTACTTGGGAAACTTGCTGTCCTGTTTTACTAGATCCTAACCACAACTTCGGCGTTGGATATTCCGCAAAAGAGCAAGTTTGGCGAAGTTTTTCCGCCGCCGCAGCCACCATTTGCGAGTGAAAAGCGTTAGCGACGGGTAATTTTTTTCCTTGAATCCCTCGCACCAAAGCCCTTTCAAGAACCGCCAAAACATTATCGACCTCACCCGAAATCACTGTTTGCCTGGGGCTATTTAAATTGGCGATTGTCACATATCCCGCGACTCCTCGTAGTAACTCTTCCGCTTGAGAACGGGAACAAGCTAAACTGGCCATTGTCCCTGTAGTGGAACTACTCTCCGTCATCACCTGTCCCCGGAGGGCGGCGAAACAAAGTAAAGTTTTTTCGTCATAGCAATCCGCCGCTTGGAAGGCCGTTAATTCTCCTAAACTATGACCGCCCACAGCCACCGGTTTAATTCCTAATCGCTGTAAGTATTTCTGCCATAGTAAGGACACAAAACAAACCGTTTGTGGGGCGATTTGGGTTAAGGCTTGGAACCAATTTTCCACCTCTTCGCGATTGATGGCTCGATCGAGAGGACGGTAGATCACCGGACCGATCGGCACAAATCCCGCTTCTTGCAACCATTGATCGGCTTGGGAGAGAAAATCCTGCGCCCAGGGGTAACGTTCCACCAACATCCGCGCCATATTTAAACGTTGCGAACCTTGGCCGGGGAAGAGAAAGCCGATTTTGGTTCGTTGCACCTTTTCGGCTAACCAAAGATCCTTTTGGGGAGAGACGCGCATTTCTCCGCTTCTAAGGGGGGACTCTGTGAGCAGTAGGGAGAGGCGATCGAGTCCCGTGGATAATTCCCCGGTAGTTGCTGCGATCAGGGCGGCCCTCGTAGAGCAGTGTTCAGGTAATTCTTGCGCCAATTTAGCCGCTAAATCGGGCATTTCTGCCAAACTCATGCCTTCTACTCGCGGTTTCAGCTTTTCGACGATTTTGAACAGGTCTGTCGTTGAATTCGCCCCAAAAACAAATAACTCTGTATCTTGGTTAGACACGAATAAAGCTCGTTCGGCTATGCCAGATTTGAGACGAGTTGTCGCCGGATCGCCGGAAGAAAGGGTCACATGGGAGTTAATGCCCCCAAAACCCATCGCCGACACTCCTGCGCGTAAAACCTCCGTTTCCGGGTAGATTTCCCCTAGTTGCACTGGATATAAACATTGGGCGCTCTCCTCGAAAACGGGATTCGGTTCTTGACAGTTAACGGTAGGGGGAACGATCCGCTGATTAACCGCCATGACCGCTTTAATGAAACCCCCGATCCCGGCCGCCGCTTTCGTATGACCAACTAGGGATTTAAAAGAAGTCATGCCACAGGAACGAGGGGGGGCAGGTTTCGAGGCGTTCATGGCTAGGGCTACCCCTTCAATTTCAGCCCGATCGCCTACGGGGGTTCCGGTTCCATGTCCTTCAATAAAATGAAGAGACTGGGGACTATAACTGGCTTTTTCGTAAGCTCTTAATAGGGCTTTGGACTGTCCCACCTTGGAGGGTGCGGTAATGCCTCCTTTGCCGTCGGAGGACAGAGCCCAACCGTCCAACAGGGCATAAATGTAGTCGCCATTGGCCTGTGCGTCGGCTAATCGTTTGAGAACGACAAAACCAGCTCCCTCCCCAGGGATAAAGCCACTGGCACGGCGATCATAAACCCTCATATCCTGAGCCGTCAGTGCGCCGGTTTTGGCGAAACCAATTAATTCAAAGGTATCGAGACTGATATCAATGCCACCGGCTAAGGCCATGTCTAAATCGCCATTACTTAAAGCGTTGGCGGCAGTGACAACGGCGATTAGGGAGGAGGAACAAGCGCCATCCACGGTATAACCACCACCGTCAAAATTAAAAAAGTTACAGATTCGTCCGGCTATGGTGTTGGACAGTCCTCCAGCAAGGGTATCTTCGGTAATGGGTGGGAAAACGGATTTATAGAATTTCTCCATTGTTTCGAGAAGTTCTTCCACAATTGTTCCAGACAGTCCTTTGACTTCGGCAGCAGCCCGCAAGGCTCTTCGTACGTAGGGCCAACGTAACCGCATCACATTCGATCGAGTATGTTCTCCAGTTAAGGAATTGCCGAGAATGACCCCGGTTTTTTGGGTGGGAATGGTATCTCGACGATACCCAGCATCTTCGATCGCTTTGTTGGCCACTTCTAAGGCTAACCAATGCACGATGTCGGTTCCATCGACCGTTTTTTTCGGAACTCGACGATTAATCCAGTCGAATTGAAAGCCATCAATGAAGGCCCCGCGTGTTCCGTAGGTTTTATCGGGAGTGGCGGGATCGGGATCATAATATTCCGAGAGTGGTAAACGTTGGTCGGGAAACTGGCGAAATTGACAACGACGCGCCAAAATATTCTCCCAAAGTTCGCTTAATTGGTTGGCACCAGGGTAATGGCAACCCATTCCGACAACGGCTATAGGATGAGCGATTTTATCGCTTTGAGTTTTCGGCATTTTTTTCCTTGTTTTGAGGACAATAATTGTGTTTGATAACTATCTGGTTATCCTAGGAGCGGGGGAACCCAGCTAGGGGACTTGCGTGGGAATAATATCCCAGCCAGGAAATCGCTCTGTAGAAGAATCAGACCAGCCAGATGGCATATTATCAAAGCGCAAGTCCCTAGGTCTTTTTTCGGTATTTCCCGAAAGCTTATGATTTATTGTCATTTAGCAATTACAACTATCTCATTGGCACTCAAAATAACCTTGATAAAATCACGGTATATAAGCCAAGGTATTCAATTATTCAAAGTATTTTCCAGAGAAATGTTAAAGGGAAAACTTTAGCATTTACTCTATAGTTGTAACTTGTTCACAAGTATATGGGGAAGTTTCAGCAGTGACAATCGAAGTTTAGGATGTTAAGCAAGAAGATAAGCGGCTCTTCTCGAAGTTTAGGATGTTAAGCAAGAAGATAAGCGGCTCTTCTCGACTTTGTGTGATCATCAGTGCTGATCATTCGTAGGAGTCTTGGCGACGGCAAGGCTTTGAAGAGTCAATTCGGGAGCATCTCATTTATGCAAGTGAGTCATTATACTTGTCCCTAAAACTGGTTTCTAGCAAGGCTTTCAAAATAGCTTGACATAAAACCTGATTTGGGGGTTACAAAGGTGAGATGCTCCCTTTGAAGATTGGAAGAGTATATTTCTGGAAAATTATCCCTATTCTTCTTCCTTCCACACAGAAACGAGGAGAGCCGATAAGCAGTAGATGCGTTTGGGAGTTTACCTCTTTCTAATGGTTATCTCTCATCAAGAACCTTACTGCTAAGTAGTCGGACATAAATTCTGTTGTCTATCTTAAGAAATGTAAATTGCCGCAATTCTTACTGACGACCGACGACCGGCTACTGACTCCTTACCCCACAGTTAACTTTACTTTTGTCCAACTACTTATTTAGGGTTTGCTGAATAAATCGTAACTGCCGAGGTAGAGAAAAAAGGCGGTAGAATGTGAACCATGACTTACGAAGAACAAGCCAACAGAATTAAAGCATTAGAGAAGGAAAATCAAGCTCTGCGGGAAAAGATAGCCGAGCTGGAGAGGAGACTGGGATTAAATACTCAGAATAGTTCTCAGCCCCCTCAACAGACGGACTTAAGAAGGAACAAAGAACAAACAAGTTTTTACTCAAGTTCTCAAGGGGGAAGTTCTGGTTTTTTCCTAATTTGTCAAGACCTCGGTAGTTACGTTACTTTTTACTTTTGTAAAAGGGTTTTTTAACGACGGTAGCGGGGTAGGTGGTGCCGCGGATTTCCACTTCGATCGCCTGTCCGATCGAGGCGAAAGGTGTGGGAAGATAGGCTAAAGCGATCGCTGTGTTTAAGGTTGGTGATAAAGTGCCACTGGTGACTTTACCCACCACTTCCCCGGCAAATACTACCGGATAATCGTGACGAGCGATATGTTTGCCGGACATCTGCAATCCCACCAAGCGCCGATTCACACCATTAAGTTTTTGGTCTTCGAGGACATTGCGACCGATAAAATCGCCTTTTTCTGGCAGATGAACCAACCAATTTAAGCCTGCCTCTAGGGGACTCGTGCTATCGTCGATATCCTGTCCATAAAGGGCTAAAGCTGCCTCTAAACGCAGGGTATCCCGGGACCCTAAACCGCAGGGAGTCACCCCTAAATTTAAGAATTCTGTCCAAAGTTGCTGTCCGATTTCAGGAGGGGCCATAATTTCAAAGCCATCTTCTCCCGTGTAACCGGTCCTGGCGATAAAAACTTTTTCCCCGAAAAGCTGGCTTTCCCAGTGATTAAATAGGCCGAAATCGCTTAATTTTTCCCTGATCAAGGGCTGTAAAATCGTGGCTGACTTGGGTCCTTGCAGGGCGATTAAGACCCTTTCTCGGGATAAATCCTTTAATTTGACCCCCGATCCCTCTAAATTGCCTAAAATCCATTCTCGATCTTTATCGGTGGTTGAGGCATTAACAATTAATACGCCTTGGCTTTCGCTTTGGTAGTAAAAGATAATATCATCGATTATGCCACCGTCTGGGTTAAGTAAAACGCTATACTGTGCCTTTCCTGCCCTTAAACGGGCTAAATTAGAAGGAACTAGGGTTTGGAGAGATTGAACCAGATTATCTCCAGTTAAGATAAATTTGCCCATGTGGGAAATGTCAAACATCCCGACACCGTTGCGGACAGCATTATGTTCGATTTTTAAGCCGCTAAACTGTATCGGCATCTCCCAACCCGCAAAAGGGGTAAATTTGCTGGTTTGTTGGGCAATTAGCTCGTATAAGGGAGTACGAATAGCGGGGGAAGTTGCTTCTTGGTTAGCCACGGTGATCTCGATCGAATGGTTTTCTGCCTAGAGTAGCATAGCAGTTATCAGGAGACAGGAGACTCCGAGACAGGAGACTCCGAGACAGGAGACAGGAGACTCCGAGACAGGAGATTATTTTTATTTATTCTTCCTACACCCCACACCCCACACCCCACACCCTACACCCTACACCCCACACCCCGCTTCCCCACTTCCCCACACCCCACTTCCCAATTCATAATTCCCACTCCCTTAACCTTTCTCGCACTCTGTCAATGGGAATTGCTAAACCGCAGCCTAATTTAACGGCATTTTCTAGGGGTTTAGGAGTAGAGGGATTGGGACAAAATAAACCCGCTTGGGAAATCACTCCCACCACTTGATTTTTATCGTTTAAAACTGGACTTCCCGACTGTCCAGAAACGACAAACATGGATAAACTTAAGGATTTTTCGTCATTATCATTAACAGTGCCTTTGCTGACAGTCCAATCTTTTTGATTAAAAGGATTACCGATCGAGATTACTGGTTGATTAGCGGCAATTGGTAGGGGTGCTAAAGCTAAAGGTTTTAAATCTGGGGGGGGATTTTTTACCTCCAATACTGCTAAATCGAGCCAGTCGTTAGGGGGGGTAGTGCGGAGAATTTTAGCTTTTGAACGCTTGGGAATTTTTCCCTTGGGTGGTTGGCTATAATACTCGACAAAAATGCGCGCCTCTGCATCGATTTCTTGACGGGAATTCGTCACCACATGGCGGTTAGTCACGATCCAAGCTGTATCTTGATCTCGTTTTAATAACCAACCAGTGCCGATACCATTGTTATTTTTGCCACGAATGACAATTTTAACAATTGAGCGTTTTAAATTCACCAGAGGATCACTCTTAACACTGGGAATTATCTCTGGCATTTTTAATAATTCGGGATTGTCGTGAATTAATCGTCCCCGTTGGATTTCCTGTAAAATAAATCTAACTTCTGATAAATTGGGATCGATTTCTACTGCTTGCCGACACCAATTTAGACCCTCATCGATCTGACCGCTATTGATATAGATATAACAGAGATTTTCGTAAATCTCGGCATTTTTGGGGCTAATTTGGCGCGCCTGTTGAAAAACTGCCATCGCTTCCCCTAGTTTTCCCTGTTCCGCTAAAGCTTTCCCTAAATAATTATAAATATCCCCATCTTTAGGGGTGTAAATTAAAGCCTGTCGATATATTTGCTCTGCTTCCTGCCATTTTCCCTGTTTTGCTAGGGTTTCTCCTAATTTTTTGTAGGTTTCACCCTGACTAGGTATCAATTCTAGAGCTTGCTGATAGGCATAACTGGCCTCTTCCCAGAGTTGCTGTTCACTGTAGGCCTTTCCCAGATAAAAATAGGCTTTTCCCTGACTAGGATCGAGAAAAACCGCTGCTTGCAGAGCTTTCGCCGCCTCATCCCAACGTTGTAAACTATAGAGAGCTTTTCCTAGCTGAAATTGCGCTTTAAAAGTTGGTTTAATGATAATTGCTTTTTGGTAAGCATCGATCGCCTCTGACCATTTTTCCTCTTGCGCGAAGATGTCTCCCAAAGCTACTAAATGATTACTTTGGGAGGGTTCCATCGGTGGTTTATCGTTAACGATAAAGGCATGATTATAGGCTTGTAAGGCTTCAGAATAGCGTTTTTGACTTTGTAAGACCTGAGCGATTTTTATATGGGCTTGGGCCGAATTTTCGTGAAAAGATAAAACTGTTCGGTAAGCAGACAGAGCCGATTCCTTCTCCCCCGCGGCCAAAAGTTGATCGCCTTGCCAAAGATAAGCCAAGGCAATCAGATAAAAAATAGCAAAGGGAGCGGCGGCGATGAAGGCAATAATTACAAATATTTGCCAGGATTTGCCAGAATAGCGGCGACCGATTTTAAGCTCTTTTCTTTTCATTTCTTGGTTAGGATAGACAACAGGCCAGAGGTGGTTCGATAATCGCCCTAGACCAATTTAGATGCGCGGGCTGCTTACACATATTTTTGCTTTTCCTGTTGCCCTTTCCGCAGTTCTGCTCCTCCTTCTTTCTGGGGTATGAATGTAATTTTGTGCAACTACTTACCGATTACTGCTGCGAGCGCTGGGTAGGATTAACATAGCATCACCGAAGGAATAGAAACGGAAACGCTCTTGGATAGCTTCTTGATACAATGCCAGTAGTCTTTCCCGTCCGATTAAGGCACTGACTAACATCATCAAACTGGACTTGGGTAGGTGAAAATTAGTGATCATGCCGTCGATAACTCGCCATTGATAACCCGGATAGACAAATAAATTCGTTTTTCCCTGAAAAGCGGTTAATTTCTCGCTCTTACTTTCTTTAATTGCCCCTTCCAAGGCGCGAGCTACCGTGGTTCCCACGGCGATAACCCGGCCACCTCTAGCCTTTGTTTGGGCGATTTTTTCGGCAGTTTCGGCGGAAATCTGCAAAAATTCTTGGTGCATTAGGTGTTCTGTAATATTTTCCACTTCCACGGGACGAAAGGTTCCCACTCCCACATGAAGGGTGACATAGGCGGTATCTATACCCTTCTGGGCGAGCTTATGGAATAATTCGGGAGTAAAATGTAATCCGGCCGTGGGAGCGGCCACAGAACCCTGTTTATCGGCGTAAACTGTTTGATAACGGTCTTCTTCCGCCTCTGATTCAGTGACGTAGGGGGGGAAAGGAATATGACCGTACTCCTCCAACATATCCCAAAAACTGCGCCTGGGATGACGTTGAAATTGCAGCAGACGACCACCGGTGTTCAGATCTCGATCGATTACTTTCGCTAACCATAATTTTTCTTGGTCTTCCGTCGGCCCTGTTTTCGGATAAAAAAGGACTTCTGAACCGACTTTAAAGCGTTTTCCCGGTTTCACCAGAGATAACCAACGATGGTCATCTTGTTCTTCTAATAGTAATATTTCTACGGGTGCGCCCGTGGTTTTACGTCCAAATAAACGGGCCGGAATCACGCGGGTATCGTTGAAAACCAGCAAATCCCCCGACTCTAACCAAGTGGGTAAATCCCGAAAAATAGCTAAATTATGACTATTGGGAGAATCTACCACCAAAAGACGGGAACTGTCTCGGGTTTCTGCGGGATTTTGGGCAATTAACTCCGGAGGAAGGTGATAATCGTAGCTGGAGAGTAATTGGTCAGGGGTCATCGTCATTGTCATCATAAAGATCTTCGCAAAAGTTGGGTAATCCTACCCAGGCGAACTTCACTAAATCGGGGATTTCTCCCCTTGGTATCGAGAACGGTTTATCGTCAGACTTAGAGATATAACACTAATCGTGACTATTAGCCAATAGCCCGGCGGCCACTATGGACTATCTCTATTTTCTTGCTAATGCTAGTTTAACGCTACGAGTCACCGAATACCTGCGATCGATGACTCATCTGCCTTCCTCCGTCATGACGGTTATCCATCAGATTAACGGTTGGGTGGTCAAGGTAAAGTTTAATCAAATGCTGACTCCTTGCCAACACGGTGATTTTCGCGCCTACATGAATGAGTTAGGGATTCCCTATCAACCGGAAATGCGTCTCCAGATGGTTTTTTGGAGTTTGGAAACGGGACAATCTCCTATTGATGTCATGCGTCGTTATCAAGTGGCGATCGTGTCCCATGGTACCCCGGATCAGCAAGATATAGAGGCTTTTCGGCAACAATTTACTAAGGGTTTAGGATACTGTCCGGAAACTCTGGCCTAGGGTTTATTTTCTCTCGGGATGCTCTTCTAGGGCAACTACAGGACTTAAATCGTTGATGTGATCAATTAATTGATACAAGCGTCCGTAGCTCTTGCCATTAAAGTAAAAAACTAGACGAGGTAAATGGTGGGTGGAATCCCGATTCTCTCGTTCTAGAATTTGACTAGGTGCGATTTTCCCCTTAACTAGGATATCGCCGAAGTTTTGGTTAATTTGTTCGATCTGTTCCCCGCTTAGTTCGTGGTTAAGACGAATAACAAAGGATTCTCCCACAAAACGGCTGGAGTGATACACCCGATAGAAGTGGCGAATTGTTTGACAAGCGTAGTCTAGATCGTTGGTAATTGTATAAAAATTCCGATCTTCGGCGGATATCAGTCCTCTTTTTTGCAGATTTTCACTAATTTGTTCTTGCCAAGTTTGCCAGTAATCCCCATCAGGCTCATCAATTAATACTAGGGGTGCAGGTCCGTATTTACCGGTTTGACAGAGGGTAAGCGTCTCAAAGGCCTCATCTTGGGTGCCAAAACCACCGGGGAATAAAGCTACTGCGTCACTTTCCCGCAGAAAAAATAGTTTTCTGGTAAAGAAATATTTAAAATCGATTAATTTGGCATCATTTATGATATAGGGATTAGCCCCCTGTTCAAAGGGTAGCTGAATATTTAATCCGAAGGAATTTTCCCGTCCAGCACCTTCGTTACCTGCTTGCATGATGCCACCCCCAGCACCGGTTAACACCATAAAACCGTATTGACTAATACAGCGAGCGAAGTCCACTGCCAGACGGTATTCACTGCTGTCGGGTTTGATGCGTGCCGAGCCAAAAATGGTAAGTTTACGAATGTGACGGTAGGGGTAAAATACCTGAAATCCCTTTTCTAGATCTTCGATCGCGTAGGTTAAAATTTTCCAATCCAGGCGATCGATTTCCTCCTCGGCAATTCTGACTATTGCTTCCAGAGATCTTTGAATCCATTTACCATCTTTTAAGTGGGGCAAATGTTGCAGCAATTTCAGCAAGTCTTCGGTTAATTCAGAATAGGAATTTTCCATTGGTGGGTTGGGTTTTGGGTGTTAGGGCGTTGGGGTGGTCACTGCGTGCGCGTTGCGGGGGGTTTTAGGGTGTTGGGGAAGATATTTCTTAGTCCCCATTTCCCCATTTAAGTAGGGAGGCACAATTATTTGTAGGATGGGTTAGCGGTAGCGTAACCCATGCGGGCGTTGGGTTTCATGCTTCAACCCAACCTACGTTCATCTTATATTTAATTCCACCCACCTACTTATATGTCCATTAGTTAACTATTCAAAAACTTAAAGATCACTGTTCAGGATTATTTATTGCTTGATTAACTTGGGTGATTTGGGTTTGAAAATATTGTTCACGATAACGGATAGCTTGGGCTAATTCCGCACCTTTTTGGAAAGCGAGTAAAGCTTGGGGATAATTTTTTCTCTCTAGATAAATTTGACCGATTTGATCGTAGGTATTCATTAAACCGTAGTAATTATAACCCAATTCATGGACTTTAATTAATTCTTGATATATTTGTAAAGCATAATCTACCTGTTGATAACTTTTATAGAGTTCGGCCAACTTATTTAAAGCTTCTCCTGCGGTGCCGTACTGTTGTAAAGCAAAAGCGAGAGAATAGGCTTCTTGAAAGTTTTGGCTGGCTTTATTTGCATCTTTTAAAGCTTGGTAATCTAAACCAATTTGAATTTTTAGAGCGGGGATTAACTGTATTTGCTGATTTCTGATCTGGGTTTCAGCTATTTCTTCTTTAATTTTCACGGCGTTAGCTGGTTGCAGAGATTCTCGATAAATTTCTGCTAGTCTTTGCAAATAAATTCCTTGAGTTAAAGAATTATTCTGTGCCTTAGAAATAGTTAATAATTCTTCGTAAATTGGAGCTGCTTTTTGATAATCAAAACGGGATAAATGAATTTGACCAAGTTGATTTAGAGTCGCTTCTACTGCCACATTATCCCCAGATTGTCTGGCATTAGCTAGGATTTTATTATAGATAATTATCGCCTCATTAAAAGCTCGTACCTGTTGATAGGATGTACCTAGTAATGCTAATAATTCCCCGTCCATTGTCTGGTTAGTTTCTGCGGTTTGTTGCAGAGATTTTAAACGAGCAGTAATTAATTTAACATCCTCGGTTCGATCTCGATTCCAAGCTGCTAACCCCACTTTTCCCAAAGATTTTACTTCTTCTTTTGCTCCTAAATAACGATTTAATTTAATCACTTCATACCAGATAGGAAAAGCTTCCTCATTTAATCCCGCATCGTATTTAGCTTGAGCTTCAGCATCGCGTTGATCGATGTATAATAAAAGTTGACGACGCTCCAAGGGAGTTAAAGGGCGATCGATTGCGGGTAATAAAGGACTTTTTAGGGGAGTTTCGAGGGGATTGGGTGCAGGGGTTTCTGTTTGTGCTAGGAGAGGAAGGGAAGTACCGATCAAACAGAGCCATAAACCGAGAGAAAAACGTAGCATAATAGATTGATAAGAGCGTAGTAGAGGATGATATTTTGTGATCGATCGATTCTATAAGAGACTGACTGCCGAAAATTTGCGTTTCCCAATTTTGGGTTTAATTGCTAGTTTGATTGTAACCTTTAGTCTGGGGGCCTGTGGTGTCTCCCCGCAAGTTTTAGCAGAACAACGAATGTTTCTACCCCTCTCGGTCGAGTTTTTGGGAGAATATCAATTACCACAAGCGGATTATCAAGGGACAAGGGTGGGAGGATTATCGGCAATTACCTATGATCGTGCCAATAACCGCTTTTATCTCCTCAGTGATGATCGTTCTCAGAAAGCTCCGGCCCGCTTTTATCGGGCTAGTTTGCAGATAAATGGTGAAAAAATCGAAAAAGTGAATTTAGAGGCAGTCACGTTCCTAAAAGATGGCAAGGGAGAAACGTTTAAAAAGGGATCGATCGACCCGGAAGGTATCGCTTTTTCGCCCCGACAAACTTTGTTTATTTCCAGTGAAGGTGCGGTTAAACAGGGAATTGCTCCTTTTATTGCTGAATTTGATTTGCAGGGACAATTAAAGGAGTCTTTGTTAATTCCTAATCGCTTTTTACCAGATGATAGCAATCAAAAAGGAATACAGGATAATTTAGGGTTTGAATCCTTAACTTTAGGGATTACCAGCACTCTCAAAGACGATCCTTTTCGTTTGTTTACTGCCACAGAAAACGCTTTAATTCAAGATAGTCCCACGGGAAAAAGAGCAGAAAATCTCAGAGTGCGACTTCTTCATTATGTTATTGATCCGATTGGTGCGCCTGTGTTAGTATCAGAACAATTGTATGTGTTAGATGAGCCACCCAGTGGTGCGAGATACTACGGTTTAACGGAATTATTAGCTTTAGAAAAAGAGGGTTATTTTCTCAGTTTAGAGCGAACTTTTGGTTTAGAAGGTTTTGGAGCGAAACTATTTCAGGTAGTTAATGGGAGTGCCACCGATACCTCGAAAATTGCTCGGATACCGGGAGAATTAGAAGCTTTACAGGTGCAACCCTTGCGGAAAAAATTATTACTAGATTTAGGGACTTTAGGGATTGATTTAGATAATTTGGAAGGAATGACCCTCGGTCCAAGATTAGCTGATGGCAGTCGCTCTTTGATTTTAGTCAGTGATGATAATTTTAATCCGAATCAGGTCAATCAGTTTTTACTATTTCGACTCAAGGAAAAATAAACAAGAGATGGTTAATTCCCTCACCTATCCCCTTCTGGGAGAAGGATTGGGGTGAGGACTACCAATCAAGAAAAATGGGATAAATAGCCGGTTTAAAGGCACAACGGCCGGTTAATAATCACTTTTTTCGATATCTTTGCGAATATCATTCAGGTCAATATAGCGATCGGTGGCATTTCGCAATTCCCTAGCGATCATCCCTTCCGTAGAAACTACAGTAATATGAGTATTTTTAGAGCGCAATAGTTCGATCGCTCGTTCAAAATCGCCATCACCGCTAAATAAAATCACTCGATCGTATTGATCGACGGTATTAAACATATCGACGACAATTTCGATATCTAAATTAGCTTTCTGGGAAAAACGACCGGAACTATCATCATAATATTCTTTCAAAATTTTTGTTCTCACCGTATAACCCAAACTAATTAAAGCATCGCGAAAACCTCTTTGATCTTGGGAATCTTTTAACCCCGTGTACCAAAAGGCATTAATTAACATAATATTCGGGTCGTTGGTGAAGTAATTTAACACCTTACGCGGGTCAAAAAACCAACCATTTTTTTGTTGAGCATAAAACATATTATTGCCATCCACAAAAATCGAAAGGCGATCTTTCGGACGGCCGCCACCATTACAATGACAAAGACCGGCTTCTGTCATACAAAATACATACCTAATTTTTTATAGAGTTTAACTATAAAATTACTTTTTATTGACATACTCCCACCGTCAAGCTACGCTGTGACGGGGGATTCTTTCCATATCACTATCGGAAATTCCTTGTTCAACGAGACAGCTTAGATTCTCAATGTCTCCACTGAAAACCCAGAGACCGGACTCTCCCAAGGCGTTTGGGTCGGTTTCTGTTTGCCCAACAGTACCGTTGAGATGATTTCCCAAATATTGTAACCCT
>NZ_JADBSZ010000017.1:0-3293 GCF_020246425.1 Microcystis sp. M079S1 | reverse complement strand
GTAAAACGCTGTCTTCTTTTTTTCCGCTACAAACTCAGGAGGTCTATTCTGTATATTTTTATCTTTGATCTTAATGACATTCTCCTTATTTTCATAGATAATGCTCAACAACTACCGTTCAATCTTGATGAAGTGCTCAGAGGCGTCGCCTTTACCGAGGTAGAACATCTTCTTCTTGAGTATCAAATCTGAGTAAAAAATATGCTACCTGTCAGTATGTCCATCAGTTCCACGTTTTTCTTCTTCATAGTGGAGTTCCAATGATTTTTTATAGAATTGTCCGTCCTCCCCGGAAGCATCTTCGTCATCTAGGCCCATTTGTTACCGTGGGCAGTGTGCGCCAAAAAAAGGATCCACTCCTCGTGCGGCATCCACTATATCTTGAGAATGCTGGGATTGAGGTGGTTGTGCCATCGCTAACGACACTGCTTGCCAAGGCGACCCTCCACAAATTTGGCGATGAAGGACCATCGCTGCGGTCCGTATTTTTCGACCAATTTTCTAACAAGGCTGTCCTACTGCTCTGTCCACGGCTTCTTCCTGAGGAAGCGAGAACGGTTATTTTCGGATTACAGGTTGGAGTCGTTGTTATCCTCCTCGACGGGCTACTCCTCGAAGGGCTTCTTCACCATTCAAATCGACTTAATTTAAAAATAACGGTGATCTGTAATAAAAAAATCCCTTAAAATACCCTCAAACCAACACCCCCTCAAGAGATCATGTCAGAAAGTTAGAAATGCCGCAAAAAGAGAGTTTGGGTGGTTTCCAGTTGCCCATAATATTATATTCGAAATGCAGAACTTTAACACAAATGTCCAATCGCCCCATTTTGCAACTCAGAGCGGCGCTAGGGGACAGTAGGACTTCCAAAAAATATTCCACCGTTTGCGGGACCTGCACGAGGTGCAAGACGAGTCGCGCAACGAGCTCTGCCCGGCCTTCTTGGACGAGGAATCCATGATAAAGACGAGAAGGGAGTCGAATTGGAGCGCACAGCAGGTGCCCACCCAGGTCAATATCCTCAAATAACTCGAATAAACCTCACAAATGATGCACCCCGACGACCGCAATTCCATTCACACTGGCAGCAGGAGCAGGTACAACCACCTTTCCGACCAGGACCTAAGGGACTCTAATCGCAGATTGCAGGAAGATAATAAAAAATTACTGGGCGAGTGCATACGACTCAGGAAATTGTGCTTCCAGTATGAAGGTAAAAACATTAATTTCAACAAAAAGAGAGAAAAAGAGACTAGCTTTAGCGTTGAGAAGGCGAGATAGGAAGAAAACAAAGCTTTGAAGCATCAGATTCATGAGCTAAAGTCTCAAAACGAATAATTGAACGAACAAATAAAAAGCATGCAATTATAAATAGTTTCACAGCGTTTACTGGCTGAACAATATTAGTCAGTATGCACCCACCTCCAAGAAATGACCCGAAATAATCAATAATTAACCAACAAAGTCCTCACTCTCTAACGATAACTCGAGGTTTTGGCCACGCGCAGCGCCTCCAAGAGCAATTAGAGCATAAGCATCAACAACTCCACCCAATAATCCCGTAAGACAGAGATATAGAAGGACCGAATGATAACAAACATGAAGATCGTGCACTAATCCTAAAAACTCAAACTGAAAAACACCATCGAGGAGTTGCTAAAAGAGCTGGCCAAGTACGGCCACACCTCTAGTTTTTCCCATCTAGTCGGCGCAAAGAAGAAGTGAGCCTCGTGCTATGCGTTGATTAGGTATATAATTAATATATATTCCTTTAATCAAATCAAATTTATATAATCTCCCCCTAATCTCCACACAACACTCTAAGAATTTTACCATATTTTTGCATTTTATTACAGGTGTACGATTTCTTTCGGATTTTTACAACTTACTATGCCAAAATATGGCACCGTTGGGAAGGATTGGTCGTAAAAAAATGGGATATGCAAAGAAAGGTAATAAATTAGACCTATTTAAAAGTTTTTGCAAGCAAAGTTTAGTCAAAATTATTGTTTTTTCTTAGTTGTTGGTTCTCTAAGAGAAACTTGTTGATTTTTCTGGTTTATCAAACGGTAGAATGTTAAATCCGGGAAAAAAGAGGTAAATGGGATTACAATCACAGCAACTTGCTTCCCACATCTCCCAAAATGATTTAACCCTCCTTCCAACAAACAAAAAATAAAATTGACCTTTGGCTATTATCCTCTGGAAGTAGCTTTACAGAACCAACAAACAGTTCCACGCATATAAAACACTTCTCCCAAACAAAAATACACGATTCTTTGGGTAGGATCCTAGTCGAGGGGCCCGAACATGCTGCATATGGCTCTAACCTATTTTTAAATATTTTTCTACATTGATTTTTATTATTTAATTATTATTCTCGCTCTGGTTCGGGCAAACTCGCATGCTTTCAACATCTCACACCACATCGAAGTACAGCTTCGACGCCGATACGGAGGACAGCGAAATAAAGGCGCCGCGACCAAGGTAAACCCCTTTTCACTCAGACCCATGGAATCTGAGTAGCTACCTCCGGAATTCAAGCTCGAAGATCAGGACCTAGCCGAGGACCTCTAACTTAAATTGACCCTCGAGGAAAAATAGAGAATTTCTATGATGCGGCGCGGCTCGATCGATATGCACTACAGCATCCTCGGCTTCATCAATAGAAAGATCAAGGAAAAGACTCGACAGAGGATAATGAGCGAAGAAATTTCGCATTATCACCTTTGAACGGCCCTCTCCTCCCCCTTTTGATATTTATCGCGTGAATAATCCCATCTATAAGAAGAAACTTATAGCGCCATTGGTGTTTCAAGATTGCAAGTCACCTTATTATCGTAGATTATATTCAAATGAAGCTTTCCATTCCTTATTGATCATGGCCCTTTCTGCATTCTTAAATATGTAAGAAATCTTTCCGTAAACTTTAGTATTATCAATGCCAATCTAACGCCATCACGCTGATATCTATATTAGTTTTCCGTAATTCTTCTTTGTCCAGCTTTGCTCCCAAAACATCCATTTTTATTCGGGATGAAGAATAGAAAAGCAGACAATTGTCGATGCGAAAAGCACGATTTTATAAGCTGCTTGTGTTTCATGCAAATTGGCAGCCCGTCAGCAATGATGCTTGCTTTTGAAACTCGTTGCCGTTAGTTATAATTGGGCGTTCAAGGGTATTGCTCCCTATAAGAAGATTAACGTCCACCGTTCCTACATTTAAAAATGAAAAGTAAATAGCTCACTTTAGAGAAAGTGCTAACCACAAAGGCTTCTTGCCAGATGCAATT
>NZ_JADBSZ010000169.1:0-5512 GCF_020246425.1 Microcystis sp. M079S1 | reverse complement strand
TGACTCAACTCTTGATGTCCACAAAATTCTTTGCCGTTGTCACAAGTAAAGGTTTTTCTTTGGTCAGGGTGAATCTCTTGAAAAAGTTTTTCTGTGACTCTATTGATTTCCGATGCGGTTTTGTTTTTGGCTAATCCTGCTACTAGAAATTTCGAGGCCTTGTCTACATGGGTAACGAGAACTCCTAGATGATTTCCTCCAATCATCGTGTCACTTTCCCAATGACCGATCTCGGTTTTCTGGTCAGCAATTGCTGGTCGCTCGCTGATATCTACACGCCCTGGAATCCCTCCACGCTTACTTTTTGCTCCGCCTCGACTCTTTCTTTGACAAAGCCCCCGGCGTAAATATTTCTGGTACTCTCCACATCCGTGATAGTTCTGATAGATCATTTGATAGATGGTTTCGTGACTGAGAGATTCTTGACTGGCTCTTTTCAGACGACCTGCTATTTGTTCGGGACTATGATAATCTTTCAATCCTTCTTTGACCAACTCTAAGGCTGACTCGCTGACATTTTTAAAGGGTTGTTTGGCATTTTTTCGCCTTGTCTCGCTTTGAGCTTGTGCTGTGTCAGGTAGATAGCAGCCAAGGGAACTTTGATTCCTTTTTAATTCCCGTGATATTGTGCTTTGATGACATCCGAGCCAGACGGCCATTTGCCGTTGAGATAAATTTCCCTCCTGACTAAGTTGGTAGAGCAAGTTTCTTTGTTCTATGTTAAGATGTTGGTGGCTCATTTTTGGGTCTGATTTGTTTTTGTTAATGATCAGACAGTACCTGATGAGCCTTTCTTTGTCAACTCTTGAGGTTGATGCGTTTCATTTTTGAATTGGCGATGGATTCGGTAAAATTTCAGGATTTATCTGGCTGATAAGTTGCTTAAAAATAGGAAGTGCTAAGGAGATTTTTTTATAAAGATTTCGCTGGCATTCTTCTAATACTTGTTCTGAAACAACTATTTTAAATAAGCAAATTTCAGCCATTGTTAGGACTGCACCAGAATTAGTAGGCAATGCCTACCCTAGGGCAAGATGTTCTTAATTGATCGGGAAAACTATATAATACGGTTTACCATCTGTCAGCCCAAAATCATCGGCTAACTGCTGTTTTATTCACGATAACCCTATTATGCCTAAGATCTACCGTCTTGCCCAAGGTCATTTAAACCTATTGGAAACCTGTCCACCCAGATTTCAAAAAGTCTATCTAGAGGAACTTAACACACCGGCTGACCCTGAACAATTACAAGGGCAAGAATGGGGCAGTCAGTTTCACCTATTATTACAGCAGCGGGAATTAGGGCTGCCGATCGCATCTTTATTACGGGAAAATGAACAGTTAGAACATTGTTTAACAGCCCTATTAAAGGCTGCCCCAGCCATTGCCCAAAATCCGGGAGAACCCAATCGAGAAGCGGAACATTGTCGCAGTTTAACTGTGGGTAATTATTTATTAACGGTTATCTATGATTTAATTTTACTAGAGAGCGATCGAGCGGTAATTTTTGACTGGAAAACCTACTTAAAACCTATCGATGCTGACAAACTAGCCAAAAATTGGCAGACGAGACTTTATCTGTATGTGTTGGCAGAAACTTCTGCTTATCCTCTTGATAGTTTATCGATGACCTATTGGTTTGTGCAGTTACCCCGCAGCCCCGAACAAATTACTTTTAACTATAATCGGAAACTACACCAACAGACAGGGCGGGATTTACGCCGTTTATTGAAGGCTCTCGATCGCTATCTATCAGCATACCAAAATGATTTAGTTGATTTTCCCCATCGTCCCGATTGTCAGCTTCATTGTCCCTATTATCTTAGACAAGAGCGATCGGGCCCAATAGACTTAGCCTCGATCGAGGATATCCCTGAAATCAATCCTTTTGTCTAATTATTGCCAATTTCTTCAGAATTCAGAATGCTGAAGATTATTTTTATTTATTCTCCCTTCTCCCATCCCCCCACTTCCCCACTTCCTAATTCATACTTTGTGCTTTTTGTCAAAAAAACTTTTTCTTTGCAATAAAACTACACAAAAAAAAGATCATCGTTGTGGGTGAAATTGACTAATTTAGCTGTCTTAACTAGGATCACCTTGTAGGTGTGGCAAGGGTTTCAACCATTGCTGTCCAAAAAAGCACAGAATAACCCATTATGAAATTCTATCAAATCGCTGTAACCATTGTAAAATCGTTGTTAAATAAAAATCTTTCTCAATTAATTCTTAAGAATTTATAAATATTGCGAAATGTTAATTTAAATATTCTCAAGTTTTTGGAGTCAATAGATAATTTTTGCTTATCTTTGGCCAACATGGGGTTAGAAGTCAGGAGTCGGGAGTCAGAAGTCAGTATTCAGGAGACAGGAGATTATTTTTATGTATTCTTCCCACACCCCACACCCCACCTCCCCACTTTCCCACTCTCGACAATTCTCCTTCTCCGCCGCGTTAACCATAGTCGATAATAATAAAAGACAGATCGATCGCTTGCGCTCATGACCGGCAACCACTACCAAACCTTAGAAATCAGCCATAAATCGACCCCTGAGGAGATTAAACGGGCCTATCGGCGTTTAGCCAGACAATTCCATCCCGATAGTCAAAACGATAGTGCCAGTCACGATAAAATCGTCGCTATTAACGCCGCCTACGAGATTTTAAGCGATCCGAGGCTAAGAAAGGACTACGATAACCAACTAATCGCCAATTCTCCCGAAAAACGCGCCCAACGCACTGCCAGCGCCCAAGCAAATTACCATCGTTACAAAGAAGCAGTCCAGGAAGACGAAGCCCTGGTTAAACAGTGGTATAACCAGACCTATAGCCCGATTAATCGCCTGATCGGTCAAATTATCCGACCTCTCAAAGGTCAGATCGATCACCTATCCGCCGATCCCTTCGATGATCAGTTAATGGCTGTTTTTCAAGACTATCTAGAAACCTGTCGCCAAAATCTCGATCGAGCCAAAACCCTCTTTTGCCAACGGCCCAACCCTGCCAAAATGGCCAAAGTGGCCGCTTCTCTTTACTACTGTCTCAATCATCTCACTGACGGACTAGAAGAATTAGAAACCTTTACCCTTAACTACGATGATCGCTCTCTCCACACCGGTCAAGAAATGTTTCGCATGGCCCAGCGTTTACAGGTGGAAGCTAAACAGATAGCCAGTCAGTGCCAAAATTAGACCTCTTGTAAAAATCAAAAATTGTTGTTAGGGTTAGGAGTCAGTAGCCAGTAGTCAGTAGTCAGGAGAATTAAGAATGAATAATAATCAATTAAATGGTCTATTTACAGATTTTAGGCCATTTAATCATTATTTTTGCCGTCTTTGAACCCTGAAAAATTAATTATGCCAGAGGTTTATTAAATCTCTAGCCATGGGCAAAAAAAAAGACGAAAATAGATCAAGACCAGATTTACCCAATCCCTAGCTTAACCCCGATGAGAGACAAACAATCAGAAATTACCAATATATCCACCCCGAGAGATTCTGATCTTTATTCCTTGCCCCCCGCCGTCCAACGGGCTGCTAATATCCTTTTACGTCAGGGAAGAGTCGGTTTTTGGACGCAGATTGTCCTGGGCGTAATTTCAGGGGTTTTATTACTCATTGCTACCGCTAGTTTATTAGGGACGAGACAACGCACTTCTGGTATTGAAATCGGTGTTTTATGTGCCATTGGTGGGGCTGGTTTCTTGGTAGTCGCCATTTTCTTTTCCTCTCGTTACATGAAAATTGCCCGTCAAATGTTGAGGGGTGATCAAGATAGTCGCCCGAAAAAATCCGATACTATTCAGTTAATCCGTCAGGGTTTAATCGCTAATATTATCGGGATGTTTTTAACGATTTTGGGAGCGCAAGCGTTAGCGGGAATCGTCTTAATTAAATCCCTCAATGTTCCCCAAGGTACTTTTAATGTTGCCTCTAACCCCAGTCAATTTGTTAATTCGGTTGACCTGTTAATTGTGCAGGCTAATACTAATACAATTCTCGCTCACTTTACTGGTATCGTTACTTCTTTGTGGCTTCTTAATCGTATTACTTCTAAATAAATATGGCCATGCAACGCACCCGTTTAAGTACGCTGGCTAATGTCACCAGCAGTCGATTTAATAGCTTTTTTGGTAATCCTTGGCGGCGGCTTTCCCTACAGATAATTTGTGTTTTATTTGGAGTTTTTTCTGGTCAAGCAATTGTCACCACTGCCGGCCAAACTGCTCAATGGGATGTCACCGCTGCCGGTTTATTAGTGCTGTTTACAGAGGCGATTAGCCGGATTGTTTACCGAAAAAGTTCTCAGGCTAAACCCGCACCGATTCTGCGAGAATCTTTCAATTTACTAAAAATTGGTATCACCTATAGTTTATTTCTAGAAGCCTTTAAAATTGGCTCTTAAATAGGGTTTGCTGAAAAAGTTTGTTGGTGGAGTGAGGATTCAGGAGTGAGGATTCAGGAGTCAGAATAATACCATTTTTTTAAAGTAATGGCAGAGATGGTTAATTACCCTCACCCCCAACCCCTCTCCCAGAAGGGAAGAGGGGATTAGGATGCTTGCCAAGAATAAAGAAAAATGGTATAAGCGATGATTATTTTTAAAAATAATTTAACCATTAATATAGCCTTGACTTGCGTTATAAATTTTCTTGGTCAGTGATAAATATCTCACATTGGTAAATTCTCAAATGGTTTGTTCGAGTTGCAAAAAATAGGCTTCAATCATTTTAATTCCTGGAGATTAGCCTCGTTTTGAAGAAGCATTTCGTATAGTCCAGACCAAACTATGAAGTCCGATTCATCTCCTAAAATACCCTGGGAAAATTGCTGATAAAATTCTGGGGATGTCATTTGATATTGTTTTTCCAGATCCGCTAAATATAATTTTAGATTCAAGTTGCTTTTTTGTAGTTCGGCAATCTGATAATCATACTAAATCCGTTGAGTATAGGCTACATATCAGGAGAGGCAAGAGGCAAAAGGCAAAAGGGGGAATAAATAATCAGTTTTTAATAACCAGATTTAGTATCAATAATACTTTGGGCAAATTTTTCTTGATCTTTGATAGAGTTTAAAATCTTTTTAAGGCGTTTTTCTGTTTCAGGCTGAACAGATAGCTGAAAATCTAACATAAGCTGTCTCATTACTAGGAATCAAGTGGGTTTTTATCGAAAATTTGGGTTGAAAACCCCGCCCTTTAGCAGAGCGGAGGGCGGCTTGATTACTTTAACTTTTTAATCCAATCCCTGACAACTTCGGCAGCAGAAATTTGTTTTTGTTGAGCATACCGTTTTAGTTTTTCTAGTTCTTCGTCAGAAAGTCTCACTTGTAAGATATTAGGTCTTGACATTGTATCGTAAATACACTACTAGGCGATCAAGTTTGCATTGAGGGATAAAAAAGAGGTAATCTTAAAGGAGACTTACATTTGATCACAAATTTTCTAGAAGGCGAGCGCACTCGAGAAAGTGATCTAGCTCGAAGAAAACTGAGGAGCAGCGAAAAAATGC
>NZ_JADBSZ010000168.1:0-8108 GCF_020246425.1 Microcystis sp. M079S1 | reverse complement strand
TCTAAAGCTTCCTGATACACTTTAGTTTGTTTTAAATCGCTTAAACTAAACATCGCTTCTATCTCCTTTCTACTGACTTGGGGTAACTTATAAACCAAAATTGTCTCTATCAATTCTAAAAGTTCTTGCTGTTGTTTGACTTTAGGTAATTCTTGTCTAATCCGTGGAATTAATTGTTTTCCTTGCTCGATCGCTCTTGCGGTTGGTGCTACAATTAATTGTAACATCGATATACCCAGGGATTCCCCTTCCCTTAATTCCTCGAGATAAAAACGTAAAATCCTGCCTGAGTTGATTAACTCCCCATAACGAGCAGTCTCTAAGCTTTCCACTGAACGCCAAGGATAAATAACTACTCCCTGCCAGTTGTTGCTTAAGTCCGTTTGGTGGAGATAGAGGAGGATCTCACTGAGGTTATAATGTTAAATATTTAGACTATTGAGAGGTTTTTAATGGCTTCCATTACTGTTAATATCTCAGATGAGCAGTTTCGACGATTACAACAGTTAGCTCAGAACAGTCAAGTTTCCCCTGAAGACTTACTCAGTGCCAGCATAGAAGATTGGTTGGTTGGTCCTAAAAACGAATTTACTCAAGCATCAAGCTATGTACTCAAGAAAAACGCTGAACTTTATCGTCGTTTAGCATGATACGCTATCTAACATTAGTGGAAGTCCTCGATTTACATGATCAAATTATTCAACAGTCCCAAGGAGCTATGGGTATTCGTGACCTAGGTTCTCTAGAGTCTGCTATTGCTCAACCACGCATGACATTTGGTGGGCAGGATCTTTATCCGACAATTGTTGATAAAGCTTCAGCTTTGGGGTTTTCAATTGTGATGAATCACCCATTTCTTGATGGCAACAAGCGCACTGGTCATGGGGCAATGGAAACATTTCTGGTGTTGAATGGACTAGAGATTAATGCTTTTGTAGATGAGCAAGAACGAGTCATTTTAGCTTTAGCCTCTGGTGAATTAGAACGTGTTGCCTTTACCAATTGGTTACGGCAACACGTTGGAGCAAGCTAACACCGTGTTGGATTCGACCTTACCAAAGTGATTTATAAAAGCCAAAGTTTGGCGGCTGCCGCTCAACTTAGAATGGGATGACGAAGTAACAGCTTTTTCGGTAACTTTTCCCCAATTAAGAGAAGACTTGAGACATTTTCAGTGTTGCCGATTTTTACTTGATGGCTACCGGCAAAAGATAGCCATCGGCAATTGTATCAATTTGTAAAAGATGGTTGACGTTTGTGCCAATCGGTGGCCTGTTCGTAGGCGTGGGCGACGTGAAATAATTGATCTTCGCGCAGCACATTACCCACTAATTGTAAACCGATCGGCAAACCTTGCCCATCAAAACCGCAGGGAAGACTTAACCCGGGTAAACCGGCTAAATTGACGGGAATAGTCATTAAATCCGATAAATACATACTCAGAGGGTCCGCCGTTTTTTCCCCAGCTTTAAAAGCTGTGGTCGGTGAAGTGGGAGAAACTAACACATCTACCGATTGAAAAGCTCGATCGAAATCCTCTTTGATCAAAGTCCTCACCTTTTGTGCTTTGAGGTAATAAGCATCATAATAACCCGCCGAGAGGGTGTAGGTTCCCAACATAATCCGGCGCTTGACTTCCGCACCAAAACCCTTAGCGCGAGTCTTGGTGTACATATCAATCAAACTATCGGCATCTTCCCGAATACCGTATTTAACCCCATCGTAACGGGCTAAATTCGCCGATGCTTCCGAGGGGGCGATAATGTAGTAGGTGGGCAATCCGTAACGGAAACGGGGACAGGAAATCTCTTTAATTGTGGCACCGAGGGCCTTTAACTGCGCTAAAGCTTGATTAACTGCCTCAGCAACCACCTGATCCAAACCTTCCCCGAAAGTTTCCTTAATTACGCCAATTTTTAGCCCTTTTAAACTGGTTTTCAGGAATTGGCTATAGTCGGGAATCGGCAGATTGAGACTGGTAGAATCTTGGGGATCGTAACCTGCGATCGCTTGTAATAAAATCGCCGCATCTTCTACGGTACGACCAAAGGGACCGATCTGATCGAGAGAAGAAGCGTAAGCCACCAAACCAAAGCGAGAAACCAAGCCATAGGTCGGTTTTAGCCCGACAACGCCACAAAATGAAGCCGGTTGACGAATTGAGCCACCGGTATCCGATCCTAGGGCGACCACGCATTCTTGAGCGGCCACAGCCGCAGCCGAACCCCCCGAAGAGCCACCAGGCACCCGGGATAAGTCCCAGGGATTAGCAGTAACGTGATAACCGGAGTTTTCTGTGGAACTACCCATAGCAAACTCGTCTAAATTGGTTTTACCGACGATAACTGCTCCTAAATCCCGTAATTTTTGGGTAACGGTGGACTCGTAGGGGGGGACAAAATTCTCTAAAATCCGGGAAGCGCAGGTGGTGGGGATACCCTTGGTGCAGAGATTATCTTTTAATGCGATGGGAATACCTGCTAACAGATGCAGCGATTCACCCCTGGCGATTTTCTCGTCCACTTTTTGGGCTTGTGCGAGGGCTAAATCCGGGGTTAAATGGAGAAAGCTTTTTACTTGTGGTTCGATCGCTTGAATACGAGCGAGAAATTCTGTGGCGATTTCGACGGCTGTTTTTTCTTTATTAACGAGTTGTTGATGCAGTTGACGAATCGAAGTCATGTTCAGTTACCGGTTACAACCACCGTCAGGAGCAAGCAACAACCCCGGACAGCAAAGACTATTTTAGCGTCAGTTTGGCTGTAGGTCAGCTAATCCCCTAAAATTAAAGGAAAGCCTCGGAGGAAAACTAGAGTTATGACTTTTAATATCCGACAATTAGATAATTTAGACTACGATGAAGCCGAACCCTTATTAGAAGATTATATTACTGGAGCGATCGAAGAATATATCAATTCGCCAGAGGGAGAGGCCTATTATCAAGAAAAAGAAGAAGGTGGTGGTTGGATTGCTACCTTTGTCGAGTTGGGCTATCTCTATGAAGGTTATACCCTTGCTACCATGACTAAAGCATATGTGCAGATCTTAATGGAGAAGATTTTACCACGCAAAATTACTATACTCGATCCGACGGAAACCGAAGATGCTATCCCTGAATTAATTAGTTTTTGGCAATTTTTGGGACGAGAATATAAATTAACTCAGGCTAAGGCTATTATTAAATATTTAGAGCAATTAGGAGATCGCTTTGGTCAACTGATGAACGATCCCAACAGTGCCGGTTTTATGAAAAATCTCCTGTTACAAGCGCATCAGCAGGGTTTTGATATCACCAGTCAGGAGGGTTTAACAGCTTTTCAAGAAAAATATAATGCTGAACAACGTGCTAAACAGCAAGCGGCAGCAACATCGAAAAAAACGCCCCCAGCTGTTTCTAAATCGGAAAATGTTCCCAAGGCAATGCAGGTCAAATATCAAGAAATTATCGATATTACCGATAAATTTGCCGCTAAATATCTTAATGAAGAATACGCCCAACTTATTCGCCAATTAACTGCAACTTTAGCTCGTGAGCGTCCCTCTCCCCTAGAAAAAGGTAAAGCCAATTCCTGGGCTGCTGGCATTACTCACGCCCTAGGAATGGTCAATTTTCTCTTCGATCCTACTCAAAATCCCCACATTTCGGCCAAAGAACTTTATCAGGCTTTTGGGGTTGCTCAAAGTACAGGACAAGCTAAATCAAAACAAGTGAGAGATTTACTGAAGATGTCCTATCTTGACTCAGAATGGGCTTTACCAAGCAATTTAGAGAACCATCCTAGCACTACGGTCCGGCAGTTAATCAGTACCATGCTCGGTGATAATTAGGGTTTGCTGAAAAAGTCTGTTGGTGGAGCTAGGAGGCACTCTTGCAGCAGTAGATTCCTGAATGACCCAATCTCGATCGAGCTTGCAGACTAGACTCTAGTTACCTCTCCAGTTAAACTATAGTAGTCAATAGTTATAAAGTTTTAAACGATAACCTATTGTCAGCCTTTTTAACTGGTCACTTTATTACCTACCTATGTTAGACAGTTTCTCCCCCCAAACCTCTAGCGTCGTCCTCGCTTCGGTGGCGGACTATTTCAAAGTCCTGTCGGAAGTCAGTCGCCTACAGATTCTCAGTTGCTTGCAATTAGGCGCGATGAATGGTAAAGAAATCGCCGAAGCTACCGGACTGGGTCAGGCCAATCTCTCCAAACACCTGAAAGCTTTAACCCAAGCGGGAATTATCTCGCGGCAACCCCAAGGAGTCAGCGTTTACTATCAAATTACCGACCCCGTGATCTATGATCTCTGTAAGGTGGTTTGCGATCGCATTAGTCAGCAAATGCGTCAACGGGCCCGAGAATTCGAGAGTCTGCCAACTTTCCATCTCCCTAAATAAAAATTACCAAACCCTTGACATTTTGCCTCAATTATGATATAGAAAAAAATTTCCATGCTCCTAGAAGAACTTTGTCAACGCTATCGGGAGGGAGAAAGAGATTTTCGGGGTATTAATTTGCGGGAAAGCGACTTAACTAATATTGCCCTCCCAGGAGTCAATTTTTGCCGTGCCGATCTGCGACAGGCGCGGTTAGGAAAAATACGCCTCGCGCGATCGCTGCTGAGAGAAGCGGATTTAAGTGAGGCGATTCTCTGGGGAGCAGATTTAAGTCAAGTGGACTTTTATCGAGCTTGTTTACGCGATGCGGACTTAAGCGGGGCTAATCTCATCGAAGCCAATTTAGAAGCCACTTATTTAACCAAAGCCGTCTTAAACGGTGTTAATCTCAACAGTGCTAATCTCCAGCAGGCCGTATTAATCGATACGGATTTTCGCTCCACTTCCGACCAACGCACGGACTTAGGCAAAACTAACTTTTGCGGAGCCGATCTCAACTATGCCAATCTGAGCGGCTCCCTGTTATATCGAGCTAATTTCGCTGATTGCCGACTTTGCCGGGTTAATTTTCGTGCTAGTCCCGAAAGAGACGGATTTATTACCGATCTCACCGGGGCCAGTTTCCGGGGTGCGGATCTCAGTTATGCCGATTTGCGCGGGGCAATTTTAGAAGATGTGGACTTGACTGATGCTGATTTAACCAGGACTTTGTTTTAATCTGGGGAGGTTTTTCAGGGATCAGTAATCAGTAAACAGTGAAAAGATGTCATTTCACTTAAAACTCAAATCCGATAACTGATCACTGATCACTGCTCACTGATAACTGATAATTGAGGGTCGATTTATTTAAAACCGACGGATGCTTGCCAAACAAAGGCCAGCAAGAGGAAAAATAGGGGAATCAGGGGCAAGACATCGACTAAGGGGTCGAAAATTTGGTATGCTTCCGGCAATTTGGCCAACAAAAGTGCAGTTTCCATCTCTCTATCTACCTTGACAAGAAAATTTTCAAACGTTTCCTGAAATTTTATCACGTTGGGGTAACATCTACGGCATCCTCAAGCCAAGGGGCAAAATCTTGGGCAAAAGTCCCCCCTAGGATAGATTGACGAATTTCACGGGTAAATCTGATTAATTCGGCGATATTGTGCAGAGATAAGAGAATATAACCCAACATTTCCCCCGATTTAATTAAATGATTCAGATAGGCACGGCTAAAGTGTTGACAGGTGTAGCAGGGACAAGTCTCGTCTAAAGGGGCGAAATCCTCCTTAAAACGGGCATTTTTTAGGTTCCAACGCTCCCCCCGTACTAAAGCCGTGCCATGGCGACCAAAACGGGTGGGAATGACGCAATCAAACAGATCTATGCCACTAGCGATCGCCTTGGCCATTTCTCGATAGGTTCCCACTCCCATCAGGTAACGGGGTTTATTTTCGGGGAGTAAAGGGGCAGTTATCTGGACAATGCGATGAATTAGGCTCGTTTCTTCCCCCACACTCACGCCACCGATAGCATAACCGGGTAAATCGAGTTTTACTAAAGATTCCGCCGCCGCTGCCCGTAAATCCTCATAAATTCCCCCCTGCACTATGGCGAATAAAGCCTGTTGTTGGGGTCGTTGATGGGCCCTCAGACAGCGCTCTAACCAGCGATAGGTGCGTTCTATGGATGCTTTCATGGTCTCATGACTGACTCCCGTGGGGGGACATTCATCGAAGGCCATAATCACATCAGCACCGAGGGCATTTTGAATCTGAATCGATTTTTCTGGCGTAATTTCGATTATTCTACCGTCCCGGGGCGATCGAAAGGTGACTCCCGATTCTTTAATTTGCCGCAGTTGACTGAGGCTAAATACCTGAAATCCACCAGAATCTGTTAATATTGGCTGATTCCACGCCATAAACTCGTGTAAACCTCCCGCTTTCTCGATAATACTTTCTCCAGGCTGCAGATGCAGGTGATAGGTATTAGCGAGAATCATTTGCGCCCCCGTGCTGGCGATTTGAGCGGGGGTCAAACCTTTCACCGTGGCCAAAGTTCCCACGGGCATAAAACGGGGTGTTTCTACCGGTCCGTGGGGAGTATGCCAAACCCCAACCCGCGCACCAGTTTGGGGACACCTGGCGATTAATTCAAAGGAAAATCCCACTGTTTCAGTTATCAGTTATCAGTTATCAGTTATCAGTTATCAGTTATCAGTTATCAGTAACCAGTATTTTTGCTCGCTGCCTAAAAGGGGCAATCGTTGTCGTCTTCGTCTTCAAACTGCACATCCCACTTAGCAGAAAGTACCTGAGTAACCATGGCTTCGAGGGTATCGGCATTGAGACGGGCTTTCATATCGGGGTCTTGGAGTGGATTACTCAGGGGAATTAGCCGTAATTGCCGATTGTCTTGGATCAGATCAAAATAGGTTTCACCGTCGGGAGAGCGGGTTAAACGCAGACAATCGAAGCTATAGGTATTGAGATAAAGACTGTAGTTAGCAACTAGGGTGCTTTGCTGATAATCGGCGAAAACTTCCACTATCCATCCCTCCCCTTCACTCTGAATCACTCCTTCGAGACTATGGATGTAGCGAACTCGTCCGAGATCATCGAGGAGACGACGCATATCTTCTTTAGCGATGACCACGCCAGAATCAATAATACAGGGGGCGGGCAGGGGCTGTGAGGGTGGATGATAGTTCATAGGGATGCCAGTAAAAAAATTTCCTTTTATAACCCACCGGGGGGTTTCTACCGATTCCTGTTGCAATTTTCTTCGGGTTACGTCTCGATCTTAACCCAATCCGCTAGAACTTTTCATTGTTATTTAATATTAATAACGGCGATCGATGATTAATTTCCGCTTACTAAATATTTACAAAAATCTGGGTAGACAGAGCCTACCCAATCATAACTATTTACTGGGAGGGTTAGAAGCGGAAGGACTGCGATCGATCACTTGATCGATTAAACCATAGTCCAGAGCCTCTTCGGCGGACATAAAGAAATCCCTTTCCGTATCCTCGGCGATGAGGTCGAGAGGTTTACCCGTATGACTAGCTAGGTGTTCATTGAGTAATTGTTTGAGATAGAGAATTTCTTTGGCCTGAATTTCGATATCGGTGGCCTGACCTTGGGCACCGCCGAGGGGTTGGTGAATCATGATCCGCGAGTTGGGTAGGCTCATTCTTTTGCCCGGTTTGCCGGCACTGAGGAGAAAAGCCCCCATACTGGCAGCTAAACCAATACAAATGGTGCTGACATCGGGACGGATTTGATTCATGGTGTCAAAAATCCCTAATCCGGCCGAAACGGAACCACCGGGGGAGTTGATATACAAGTAAATATCTTTTTCGGGGTCTTCTGCTTCTAGAAAGAGTAATTGGGCGACGATTAGGTTAGCTAGGTCGCTGGTTACTTCTTGTCCCAAAAAGACGATTCTTTCCCGGAGTAGTCGGGAGTAGATATCGAAGGCGCGTTCGCCCCGGCCTGTGGTTTCAATAACGGTAGGAATCATTGCGCTTTCTTGTCTTGCTGCTGCGGTTAGTTTTTTGATTTTGACATACTCCCACCGTCAAGCTACGCTGTGACGGGGGATTCTTGACCTATCACTATCGGAAATTCCTTGTTCAACGAGACAGCTTAGATTCTCAATGTCTCCACTGAAAATCCAGAGGCCGGACTCTCCCAAGGCGTTTGGGTCGGTTTCTGTTTGCCCAACAGTACCG
>NZ_JADBSZ010000167.1:0-8017 GCF_020246425.1 Microcystis sp. M079S1 | reverse complement strand
CTAGGGACTTGCGCTTTGATAATGTACCTTTTGGGCGAACGCAGTTCGCCCCTACATTGTGGACAAAATCCGTTACTGTAGGGGCGCAAAGCTTGCGCCCTCCGATCGATTGGGATATTATTCCCACGCAAGTCCCCTATCTCAATCCTTGTCTCAAAACGCCAATTCAACAATAGACCTCCTGCAAAAGTTAAGTCATAGAGCCGCTTGAATGATGGTCATATGGAAATTGGCCAGGTGATTCTTTTGCGGGTAGACTTTACTATCACAAATATTTTTTATCGAAAATTAATAGACCTCTTGCATATTTTTTTGATGGTATTATCGACGTTTTGGCTTTTTTCTCGATTTTTAGATGGAAGTCGAAAAAAGAATAAAATGTGATCTTATCGCTCTTCTAGAACTCTGGCAAAAGTCTTACAGTCTCTAAACTCTAGCTCTCTTATGGGGTAAGCCTTCAAGCGATCGCTAACTAACAGAAACCCGAATTGGTCAAGCTATATCAGGTTTTTCTGGCCTACATCCCGAACTTTATCCTTTGTATTCTTGTCTAAGTTTTTGTACTCTTTCTGTCTCTTTTGCGGGTGGGCGTAGAGTTTTTTTTGCGGGTTATTCTCAAGCGTTCTGCTATTCTTGCCACTGTCGCCACACTTAACACTATACCAGTTCTTTCCAGGAATAGTTCCGATAGTTCAGCTAGAGTTGCGTCATTATTTTCCTCAATTAACTCACCGAGGACGATCATCTGTTCTGGCGTGAGTTTTAAATGACGTCCACATCGATAAGTCTTCGGTCGAACATCTCCCGTTTCTCGATGTTGCTTCAAAAGCTTTTGTACGAAACTTAGGGTTACGCAGAATCTTTTCGCTAATTGTCTTTGAGAGATGGGTTCGTTATAATAACAGTCGAGGATTTTCTGACGGAACTCTACTGGATAGGATTTCATTTTTTGTGCAGTTTAGCTATCGATAACATTATACTTCATATTTGTGAGAAAGGCTGTATCTCTAATAAAAACGGATTTAGTATCATACCTCGGTTTTGAGGATATTTTACTCAAAAATAGAGATAAATAGACTAAAGCCCGGTAAGACATCCTCTCCGCTTAAATTAGCGGGTATTTCCATAATTTCTACGGGTTGCTGAGGACGATAAATTTCCACTTGTTGTTGTTGAGGATTAACTAGCCAACCTAATCGCAAACCACTGTGGAGATATTCCCGCATTTTCGCTTGAATTTCCGGGAGGGAATCGCTACGGGAGCGCAGTTCAATGACGAAATCGGGACAAATAGGCGGAAATTTCTCCTGTTCTTCTCGACTCAGAGCTTGCCAACGAGTTAAACTCACCCAAGCGGCATCGGGAGCGCGATCTCCGCCATTCGGTAAACGAAAAATCGTCGCCGAACTAAAGACTTTACCCAATCGGGTTTGACGATTCCACAACCAAAGTAAACTAATAAAATCGGCCTCTCGGTTGCCGCTAATTCCCCCAACAGGTGGCATCACAATTAATTCTCCTTGGGCGTTTCTTTCCAGTTGCCAATCTGGGTTAACTTGACAGAGACGGTAAAACTGCTCATCGCTGAGATTGACTGTATCTAAGTTTAAAATCACTGCTGCCATAGCTATATTTCGCCCTAGAAAACACTCTAAGTAGGGAGGCACAATTATTTGTAGGATGGGTTAGCGGTAGCGTAACATGAGCGGGCGTTGGGTTTCATGCTTCAACCCAACCTACGTTCATCTTATATTTAATTCCACCCACCCACTTAGTCTTAATTATAGTCATTAGATTCCCCGCCAGATTGCGATCGCACCGTCCCGATCTCCAGTGACCAACCAACGACCATCTCGACTGGCAACCATTCTTAAGATGACGTTTCCCTTGAGAGTATTCAAGTGCCGACGGGTGTTAACATCCCAAAATTTGACAGTTCCATCCCCGGAAGTGCTGGCCAAAACTTTACCCCCATCCAGCAGGGCCATATCGGTAACAGCGTCGTTATGGGCGAGAATAGTGGTGGTGCCGATGCCGCTTTTCACTTGCCAACTGCGGATCGAACCGTCTTGACTAGCAGTACCGGCGATATTACCATCCTTGGAAAAAAGCACCCGATAAACGGGGAATAAATTACCCGCATAGGCGCGAATAAAGCGACCGGTACTCACTTTCCACAGTTTAACGAAGCCATCGTAATCGGCGCTAACAATTCCTTCACCATCGGGACTAAATGCGATCGCCTGAATCGGATGATTATGACCGCGCAGGGTTTTTAACAGTTTACCCGTCTGAAAATGCCAGAGTTTAACTGTACGATCCCAGCTACCCGTGGCCAAAATTTTGCCATCGGGAGAAATAGCGGCATCAGTAACGAGAAAAGCATGGCCGGAATAGGTCATTTCTAATTTTCCCGTGCGCGTATTCCAGCGTTGCACTTTTCCCCCCGCATCAGCAGTTACGAAAGTCTCACCATCGGGACTGAATTGGATAGCATTGACAGTATCACCTAGTTGCCAAGTCCTGAGAGGTTTTTGGGTTTTTAGGTCCCATTCCCTAACAGTACCGTCAAAACTACCACTCAGCAGCAAGGAGTTATCGGGACTAATGGCCAAAGCATAGATGGGATCCTGATCGGCTTTTAAAATAGTAACCCGTTCGACCATCTGCCAAGGAACGATTTCTGCTAAAGGAGACGCTTGCGGAGTGATGGTTTTCCCTTTTTCCTGATTGACTGCACAACCACCGGATAGCAACAGCAGCAATAATAACGATAACGTCGGTTGATAAAGGGTTATTTTCATAGAATTTTGCCGTTGTCAAAATCATCTTAAACTACTTTAAACTTGAACTGGTAAAATTTGCAGAGAATAACGACAACGAGGAACAAGATAAATGACAAATTCTTGATTGGTTGTCTTGGCTTGTTCCAGAACATTCTGTAAATTTTCACCGTGAGCAATCACTCCTTTTTCATTATAAGCAATGTATTGATTTTTATATAAATCAAGCACGGTGTCACGATTTTTGTTTAACCAACGTAACATTTCTTGGGCTTGTTCTTTAGAGATTGAGTTTATCATAATCTTTCTAGGGAGAGACGTTTTTAATTAAAAGGAAAGCATCACTAATCAGTTTATTTTTGTCAATTATAGCTTCTAGTTGCTCCGATTGATAACGACCTGATTCGACTTCTAAAGAAGCGGCATCCAAAGCATTAAGATAAGCATCGTTTAAAGTGTCTGTTAATTCCTCATCACTTAAATAATATCCTGCTGCTTTTCGGCGTTTATTTTGGCGTTGAATTTCTCTAACACTATTGCGAATGGAGACATCCCAAGAACGAGTGGTTCGGTTTTCTGCCTGTTGTTTAATTAAATGCAGTAGTAAGATAACAGCATAACTACGAATGGTGCTAATAATCCCATTTTTGCTCATATCTTCAAGGTCTTCTACAATCGCCAGTGAACCTTTAATATCACCTTTTAAGAGCAAAGCTTTTAATTCTAAAAGTTCTTCCATAATCCAATTTCTTCCCCAAAATATACCTTAATTATATCTTGCCACAAGTCTCTCTATCCAAAAGCTCATTTAAGGCCATCTTGAGGAAAAAATTAATCATTTTTTCATTTATTTTAAGCTTTTCTGTGCTACGCTATGGCCGTTCTTGTAAAAATGTAGTTTTTAATTATGACTCAAAAATTAGCAAAACTGATTGATTTGCGGGGGGGGTAAGCATAGCTTATTAAAACTCTCAATTGCTTCCTCTGTCTTGGCGGTGAGTGCTTTGATAGTCACCCCTGTACAAGCAGCAAATTTGATTCAAAATGGCAGTTTTGAGACGGCTACCGTCAACCCTAACCCTGGTACTTCTTATATAACACTTGGTGTTGGTTCCACCGTAATTACAGGATGGACGGTTAGCCAAGCAACAATCGATTATATAGGTACATACTGGCAAGCTTCTGAGGGTAGTAGAAATCTGGACCTATCTGGATTAAATGCTGGTGGAATTCAGCAAACCTTTAACACAACCGTCGGTGAGACTTATCGGGTGACTTTTGATCTGGCGGGTAATACAGACGGAAGTCCTACTATTAAAGAGATGAGAGTGAGTGCAGGAGGAAATTCTGCTGACTTTTCTTTCGACATAACAGGAAAAAGCCTTTCAAACATGGGATGGGTATCAAAATCTTGGGATTTTACCGCCACTGGAACAACAACTACCCTTAGTTTTCTTAATTTAGTCGATACAGCTTATGGTCCTGCGTTGGATAATGTCTCGGTGATAGCTCTTTCCCCTCCTTCTATTCCCGAACCTTCATCAATGCTAGGATTATTGAGTTTAGGAGTATTAGGAATTGGTTCTGCTTTAAAACGTCAATCTTAATCTCTTTTTATCTTTTTAACCCATCTAAACTAGGTGGGTTAAATTGAATATTCAGATAGGCTTAAAATCGGTGAATAATTTTGAATTTTGCGGCACATTTTTAACAATATGCTAGGATAGTATTGATGTTTTAGGAGGTAACAACCTATGCAGTTAGAAGATTATTTTGAATTTGTGGCAGTAGATAATATTCAATTAAAAGGACATCGTATTGGCATTGAGGACGTAATGAAATACTATCGACAAGGTTATAGTCCTCAAGAAATTCTCCAAGAATTACCAACTCTAAATTTAGAAAAAATTTATGCCACTTTGACCTATTATTATCACAATCAAGCACAAATCGATCTCTATCTTGTCAAGCTAGAAAGACAACGGGAACAACATTATCAACAGTGGCTAGAAACATCATCTCCTTTAATTGATCGTTTAAGAAAAGCAAAAATTAAAAAGGAGCAGGAGTATTTACAAAAAGCATGAAAATTCGGTTTTTGCTGGATGAAAATTTATCTCCTAATCTCAAAACGAGTGTAAGTAGTCGTGCCAAATTAATTGCCATTTTTGAGATAACTCTTGCAAGCTGATGGCTGACTGCGATGTATAAATGCGATCTCCTTCTTTTAACTTTAAGCTAAAATAGATTGAGTTCGTTGTGATCGATCGATGGGAAAAAAAGAAAGACTGCTAGAAAAGGCCAAAAACTCACCTCAAGGATTACGTTTTAGCGAATTTGAGAGTTTGCTTAATCTTTGCGGTTGGACTTTTGACCATCAAACAGGAAGTCATCACATTTGGTATTCATCCAAGAGAGTCCGTCTATCTATTCAACCGACAAAAAACGGTGAAGCGAAAGCTTATCAAGTTAAACAATTTTTAAAAATACAGGGGGAAGAAAATGAATCCAACAACCGACGATTTTAACGGTTTTAGCATTAATATCTTCCAAGATGAGGAGGGAGATTGGATAGCATACTTAGTAGAAATGCCTAGCGTTTCCGCTTTTGCTGATAGCCCTCAAACAGCACTCAATCAATTAATTTTAGCTTGGGAAGGCGTTAAAGAAAGTTATCGTCAACATGGTGAAGAAATTCCTCATTTAGCTATGATAAAAAATTAGGCACACTAGCAGGGTCTTGAAAAATTTAGTACAAATGCTCGGACTTTTTTTCCCAACCCCTAACCCCAAATTCTGCTACTCAGATTCAGGTTTCTTAGCGTCTTTTTCTGGGGTATTAGCGGCGGGATTTGGGGCTATTGTCGCAATTTGGGCGGCCATTCTTGTCATTGCTTGACCTTGGGCGAATTCCTGCTGTAGTTGTTCGCTAGAAGAAACCAAACGACTTAAACCCTGAATTAAGCGGATAATTTCCTGTCGCAGTTGCGGATTACCGGTAATTTCATCCACATCCGAGGTGATTTTCTGAAGATTGGCAAAAGCGGCGCGAGAGGAGTCGAGAAGTTGCTGTAGGGTGACAACAGTGGCAGGATCGGAGAGATAGGCGGTAAAGTTGCCCAAATTTTCACTTAATTTAACAGCATTTGCCGAAATAGTATTTAAATTCTCGATAATTTGGCTTTTCTGCACTTGCGTCAGGATGGGATCCAAAGCAGCGAGAGTAGTTTGTAGGCGATCGCTGGTAGTTTTGATACTATCGAGAGTGGCAATTAAACGATTTTGATTAGCTGCCAAAAAAACCCGCAGTTCTTCCGTAGTTTGTCCCACCAAAAGCAGCGTTTTTCGGGCCTCCACTAGGGTAGCGTCTAAATTTCTCAGGCCGCCACTTCCCTGTAAACTTTTCAGTAAAGTAGTCGCTTCCTGACTCAATCCCCCGACACCGGAAAGATCACTAGAAAGGCGATCGAGGGAACCGGATACTTGGGGTAAGGATTCTAGGGATCTCATCCCCGAATTAACTTTACCTAGAGTACCGCTGCGACGTACCTCGCTTAAAGCGGTGGTTGCCTCACCACTAAAGCGATCGAGTCCCCCCAAGGCATTGGCAGCGCGTTGGGTAAAAGAACGAAATCCAGCCACCATATCGGGATCGCTAACTAGATTAGAAATTCTCAGTAAAGATCTGATCAGGGTATTGACATTTAGCGCCGATTGCCCTTGTAAACGGGAACCGTTACAGATAATCACTTCCCCATTACAGTTAGGACTCAAAGGGGGTTCTTTAACACCACCGACGGGTAAAGCTTGCAGGGGAGTAATATCGATCGTGGTTTCACCCACTAAACCAGATTGAATGGCTTCGATGAGGGAATTACTGGGAATTAGGCGATCTGCTGGCGAAATCTCCACTTCTACGGCGACTCCCTCCGGTTCTGGGGTAATTGCTGTCACTTGCCCGATTCTCACTCCCCGATAACCGACGCGGGTTCCCACCATCATGCCACCCACATTAGGAAAAAGGAAGGTGACTCGATAACTGCGTCCCCCGAAGCTAAAATTACTTAACCAGGCGATAAACCAGATTAATATTCCCCCCGATGCCAGTAGCATTAAACCGATACCACTTTGCCGCAGAGTTGGGGAAATCCCTCGTTGTGAACCGCCAGCTTCCATAAATAATTGCTCCTCATCTCTACACAGTATCACTTTACTAAATTGCGGGTTAAAAGTTGATAGAGGAGTCGGGTTTCGTAAAATAGCAAGCGACAGAGTCCATCCTTACCCAATGCCTTAAAGCTGGGTAAACTAGAGCGGCTTCATAGCTTAATCTTCCATCGATGCCGGGAAAAAGGTAATCTTCTAATACCAAATTTCTAAATCCATGACAGACATCCACGCTCGAATGCTTGCCAAGCCTGCATTCGTTGTGACGCGAATAAAGAAAAATGGTATAAGTTAATTGATGGATTGTAATCTTTCAATCTAAGCCTTAACTCGGAACAAATCGGCACGGTGTGATTTTTATCCTTACCTTTTCGGGTTTCTTGCCTAAAAACGACTTCATCTAGCGGTATTCTCCTAATTGGGTCTTTGTAAACAGGGAGCATCTCATTTATGCAAGTGAGTAATTATACTTGTCCCTAAAACTGGTTTCTAGCAAGGCTTTCAAAATAGCTTGACATAAAACCTGATTTAGGGGTTACAAAGGTGAGATGCGCCCTTGTAAAAATCTTTCACCCGTAGCTCTAAGGCTTCATTGATGCGCGCCGAAGCTTGTCCGACGGTTCTCATGATCAGCTACAGAATTTAGAAAGAACAGAGATTAATTCTGCACTCTTTCCCTTAGAATATAAGCGCAGTATCTATAGAATAGCCTCGTTTACTAGGTTTGGGCAATTTTCGATACTACAAAAAATAGATATTTTATGCACTTGATCGGGGGGATTTTTTCGCTTAGGTTGAGAGAAAAGCTTTTGATTTATCGTCAATCAGTTTCGTCTGTTTTTGTCCCAAGCCGCTTATATTTTGCTGCTGGGGATTCGGCAAGCAGCACAGGGGACAAGATTGGCAAAGGCGACAGTTTCTCGTTTAAAAGAAACTCTTATTAAAACTGCGGCAAAAGTTAGTGTTTCGGTCAGACGAGTATTAGTTGAGTTAGCATCTAATTGTCCATTTGCCTAGGAAATTAGTCTAATTTCACAGCGACTTTCCAGTGGAGTTCAATTGATTTT